>JBCCNY010000129.1:0-8219 GCA_039025595.1 Pseudomonadota bacterium
CAACCATACAACCTTTGTCGGCAATACCAGCAAGCGAACCGCTGACGTGCTGCTAGGCTCAGCTGTCGATACGCGCAACAGCCTTTTTTATGCCAATCCACAAGGCAATTGCGGCGTGATAAAATCTGCAGGTGGCAATCTTACCGACGCCGCTTGCAGCCCGGCCAGCCGTGCGGGCACGCTACCGGATTTTTTCGACGTCTTCGGCGGGTCGCAAACCGTACCGAACCTTGTTGAACGCGGCGGATTTTTTCCAATCCCTGACCTCGATTCTTCGGCTCGTTCTGAAATTCAAGGCATCGGTGGTGTGCCGCAAACACCTCTGACGGACGCGCGAGGCCCTGGCTTTCCTCGTGCGCTTACGGCCTCTGGCGCACCTGGCAATGCCGATGACGCGGATGCTGGCGCTGTCGAGTATTGAGCTGAAATGCGGGGGAGTGGTTGTTCTTGGCCCCTTACTCCACTCCCGCCGCAGACACACGACCCACCAGATACGGGAACAGGCGGGGGAGATGCGTTGATCACTGCTTGCCCCCACACTTCACAGTAGCATGAAAGTCTGTCGTTGAGGCGTAACAGCTTCAGAGTTCCGGTGCGTCCGTTCCGCCGGAGTTAGCCAAACCAGCTGCGGTGCGTATCTCGGGGCCCAACCGCGCTTCAATAAACGCCCATTCGGCATTCAGCACCAAGTCACGATCCGAGAGCGTGATCTTTAGCTCATCCACGGCTCCGGTTCCCTGTTGTTCTCTGATTAACACCTCAACATGCGCGCCACATCCCAAGAAGCCCGCGCCCCAAAGCTCTGATGAACTGCCGTGCCAAGGTCGGTCGTAGATCCATTTGAGCTGAACGAAATCGACAGTTCTTTTGTTTTCATCCAAGAGGCAGGGCGCAAAGCTCGGTCCTGGTCGCTCGGTAATCAAGACACCGTTTCGATCAAAGTCTCTGTGGCCATCCCCGGCGCCTGGCCTGTCGTTTCCGGATGGGCCGTACTTCTTGACGAGGGCGTCACTGAGTGACGCAATCGCGACTTGCTCTCCAGCGTCAAAGTAGAATGTCCTGCGCTGCACAATCGCGGCACGAACTTCGGGTGCTTCCGCCATAGCTTCGTCACCAACAGCCTCATAGGCCACGATGATGCCATCAATTGGAACAACCCCATGTCCGGTTGGTGCTGTTATGGTACGCTCGTCGGCGAGGTAAACGCGCGCAAGACGCGCAGCTTTTCCTGACCCTTTAGTCAATTTGCTAGACGCGATTATCCAACCCCGCTGACCAAGCAGATTAGATTCAACTTCGCTCAACGTTTGTCGCGGCCCAACGCCTAGAGCGTCAAAGTCAGGCGGGAGAACGCTTAACTCGGTCTCCGGCACATATGCGGCTATATTCGTCAGTTGCATCTCGCCGAAAGCCTCGAGACCCGGTGTCTCAGAGATGGTAACGCTGTAATCACTGATTTTTTAGTCCGATGGTTTCAGATTTCGGGCACACAGGAGCGAGGCCGGGCTCGGGGACCAGAGTCCCTGTATCGCTGAATGTCACAAAAAAAGTGCACGCGACTCTTGGGCCGCTATAGTCGGCGCCCCAGCCTTCGCCCTCAGCGGTCAAACGGCCGATATCGCCAACTGCTTCAAGTGTCCAAGACAACGCAACTTGGAGTAACTTGGAGAGTTACCTTGCAGGCCAGCGTTCCAAACGCCTCGCAATTCCTGCGCTATAGATACATTTGCAATGAGTGACACGATAATTGCGCAGATCAGTCTTACCATCTGTTTTCCCGAAAGCTGGATTGAGAAATTTGGAGCAACGAATATCCCCGCGATTAGCGTACATACCAAACTAAGAAATTCTACACAAAAATGGGATTTTTATCGAAACCTCACGAGTGTTTCTATACCGGCTTATAGAATTTCCACCATGCCCTGTGAGTGACTTATACTCTTCTCCCTCTCTATGCCTCAGATACGGGAAAAGGCGGGATCGACTAGCGCGGTCGAGCTATTCATCGGGGCTCTCGGTTTCTTCATCCTTTGAGCCATCGGGGGCAGGCTTGCAGAGCATCTTCCCAGCCTCGGTGTCACATATTGGCGTAGTATGATGGGCTGGTGCAGCCGTGGCTGCCGCGAGCAGAAGGATAACCAAAACGCGTTGCATTGTGTCCCTTCTCCGTTCCTGCCTCTACGCGCGTTCTAACAAACAGCAGGCGGCATCTCCAGGGGCGGCAGCCCGACCTTTTCGTCATACTCGTTCAGACGCATGAGCAAGGCAAACGCCAAGCTGAAGCGTTCTAGAATGAACCGTCCGTCATTTCTGGCTCAGTGACAACTTGAACCGGTAAGGCTTCTATACGACACTTGCATGACGAAACGCTTTTTCGGATTTTCCCGGGTCATTATCAGCTTTGCCATGGTTGCCAGCCGTGCGGGTTTGTATGGACTTCCACTATTCGCGGTTGGATCTGTGCTCATTACCTGAGACCGCCGCTGCGAAGGGAAGCAGGCTGCTGCTCATCGGCAGGGGCTGCGTTGCAAACTGATTGCCCAGATAGGCTTGTCCCATCCTGCTGCCAACAAACGCATTATATGCCGCTGGAAACCCATACCCCGCCAGACCGAACACCGCCCCTAGCAGCGGATCACCTTGAGACAGAGCATAAGCAGCGCCGCCGCCACCAACGCCGAAGGATGTGAGCGCGCTGGCATCGAAGGTTCTTGGAAACGCGCCCGTCTGAGGTAGGTGCCCAATGATTGGAGAGTTGGTGTTTTTTTGGGAGTGTTGTCTTTGGAGGCATTTTGATTTCCCCGTTTCTTTGGACTGCCTTACCGCCTCGGCTAGGCGCGGGCATCAACCGCGTCAGACAGAACGACTGCACCATCCGCGTAGGGTAAAGCATCATCTTCGCGGAGGTCGCCAGCCTGTTGCCTGACTTTTTGAAAAACGTCCGGTGAATGCCATTCGTTGAGACAGTCGCAACCATTGCCGCACAGAATTGCCCGGACGGCGCATGATAGATATCCGGCACCCTACGCAGGCTGTCAGGAGTGGGACAAGTGATGCCCCGCCCCCGAAGACACACTTCGCCCGGTGTGTCGGTTAGAGGCTGGCCGTGATCCCAAATGGCACGCGCACGGGTTCTGGTTTTTGCTTCTGCTTCAAGGCGCTCACGCTTGGCGCGTTAAATGGTTTCGAGGTCAATTTCAACGCTGCCGGGTTCAATTCCAGCAGCAATGAGAAAGTCCTTGAAGTTACAGCCCGACTTCTTGCAGTGCATCAATAGACGCCCGTCATTCTGAGAGATAGTCAGAGCGTTTTGATGCTTACGACGTTCGGGCTGACAGACGGGGCATCGCGCAGAGCCGTAGTTGCGCATCCATTTACCGCCAAGGTCACGGGTGAGCTGTCCGGGATCAATCATCTGCGCAAAGCCCCAAAAGCCATTTCGGTGATCAGCTGCGCGCATTGAGGCGATATGCCAAAGCGACGGTGCAGTTCTGCCATCTGCAACTGGCGGGCTGTTGGGGCGCTGCGTTTGTTTGAATTATGGCCAGCGTTTTCAGTGTCCGGCTCCTTTGACCTTGAAAGGGATCGCAGATTCCGTGACGTCTTTCATGTGCTTAAAGAAAAATGACGTCTGCTGATCCTGAGGACTGGCGGGGGTTTTTCTTCAGGCGGCTTCGCGTTGAGATATCCACTCGGAGAGGTCGCTTTCAGGCCATGCGGTAAGGCGAGAGTCAAGCCTAACTCGCTTCGGGAAATCCCCGCGCTTCATCCAGTCGTAGATGGTAGACCTAGACAGACCTATCATGCCCTCTACTTCACGGCGACGAATAAAGCGGTCTTGGCTTGCATTGCGCGCGGCGTTTTCAGCGTTTTTTCTTGCTACCGCGTTTTGTAGTTTTTGACCTGCCGTGAGCGGGTTGGGTTTTGGCGCATAATCGATTCACTTGATGAACCTTTAGATGACTAATGAGCTGCATTCACTTTTCTTGACTCCAGGAACGAGCCGCATAGCCAGCAAAGAAAGCGGTTTTGAGCCCAATCTCCTGAACGAGCAAAAAATAAAACTTCTTCGACAGGGACGAACAGGGTCTACGAGAGCAAGCCTGCAAACTCTTCAAACAAGTGCCTCTCCAGCTTCTTCTTGTTGATTCATTTCCATTTCCATCTGCTTCCTTGCGAGATCCTCGAGCAACAGCGTATTGCCTGCACCAAAGTCTATCAGCAGATCGTCACCTTGCACGATACCGTTGGATAGAAGAGCCTGCGTGTCGTCTGTATCTTCTCCGGTCGATATCCGGTCTCCAACCTCGAACCCCACGATTCGTGCGTCGCCGAGCAGGCTTGGAATAAAAGCGAAAAGGTCTTCTACGTTTGAGACGCCATTCATGACGCTCTGTCCCAGGACCAAAGCTGCTTCGTCCTGAGCCACTTGTTCCCCGGTGCCTTTGTCTCCGCTGAAAAAGTCAATCTCGACGATATGCTCCCGATGATCTGCAAGATCCATTCTACCGAAAAAGTCACGTTCAATGTCTCCGAACAGAGCATAAGGCTCCACGTTTTCGGTGCGGACATATGTGCCGTCCAAGCTGAGTTTTGCACTTTCTACCGGAAGGATCTCTTCATCAATCTCAGCGGCGACCGAGAGAGACTTGCCATCCGCGAAGCTCTGGTGAAGAACAGTCCGTTCCGCAAGCGTCAGAAGTGTCTCATCCGTTTCCGTGTCGACCAGAAACAAGGAAGATCCGCTCTGTTCAGGCGTATCCTCCGGTGGGGTTTCTTCCGGCCCCGGCTCTTCCGAAGGTGGCGCGCTATCCTCTTGATTTATCGCACGGATCTCGAGCGCACTCAGCTTCGGATTCTGCGTGTCTTTGAGCAGATCGATATCCAGAACACCGTCTTCTACGGTCAACTGTGAAGTCACAACATGCGCTGTTCTTGCGCCGGCTGTTTGGTAGATATCCATGTCCTCGACCACAGCTTCATCCTCGATCTCGATGTCAAAGACGCGCACGCCATCGTTGAAGGCGGGTGCCCAAATCTCGGCAAAGTGAAGGTCTATTTCGTAAACACCATTCGCAACCGCGAACTCATAGGAGAGCCCATTTGGATCCCAGGCTTCCGTGGCATAGATTTTGTCGTCTTGCGTCCCACTCACCGCGCCTTTTGCAGCGTACTGCTTGCCAACACCGGTATCATCAGCTTCAAAGACTGTCCCGTCTGCGGCGGTAAAAGCGGATTTCGAACCGATGTTTATTGCTCGAACGAGGTCGGTCTCAGAGACCGGCGTATCGGGTTCGTCGTCGACAGGCTCTTCCACATCAAGCGCGTTGACGCTCACGCTGGCCGTCGATGTTGCACCTGCGCCATCAGAAACGGTGTATTCGAAAAGACCGGTTCCACGGGCACCTTCGGATAAGATACCGCTTACATGCCCGCTGCTGTCAATGTTCAGGTTTTCAAAGAAGTCATCCGTCATTGCGTTGACGCCAATGATCGATAGTGGATCACCATCGACGTCACGGTCGTTGTCAAGCAGGTCAGAAAGGACAAAGGCGTCGCCTGCCGAGACATCCCCCACGTCGTCATTTACGGCCTCAGGTGCGTCGTTGATAGGTTTCGTGACAAAATCAATTGAAACGACCGTTTTGGCACCCGAAGAATCCGACACTTCGATTTTGGCTGCTTCGGTTCCCGACGCGTTGGCGGACGGAGTATATTCCAAGATACCGTCTTTTAGGGTCAGAGCACCCGAATTTGGCGCCTCAACAATCCGCATTGTCATGTCATCACCCTCCGCATCCTGGGCGATGTCGTCGACGGTCAGACGGATCTCGGTGTCCTCGTCCAGTTCAACCGTTGTAATCAATGCTTCCGGCGCAGTGTTGGGATTTGGAGTGTCGTCAATTGTCTCGCCTGCGAGAGTCTCTGGCAAAGACGCGTCTCGGTTCAAGCTGCCGAGACTGAGATGGATTTTGTCGAGATAAGCATCTTCTGACCGGCCAGAAACCTCCAGCCGGTGAATCCCGGGTTCGAGATAGTATTCTGCTGTCGAGTGCTTATGGTTGACATCAAATTTCGTACCCCAGTTCCATTCCTCTCGTGAGCCGTGGAAGTATACTTTTTTCCACTGACCGCCATCCATTCTGAAAAAGAAATCATTGTTTAGATCGTTGGCTTCACCATTCTTGGGGCGCGAACCGAGCGCGCCCAATTCGTACCAACCGGCCTCGGTGATTTCGATTTCATAGTAGAGTGCTCCCGCTCCGGGACTGCTGTAGTGGTTCGCACCATCCCAATGAAGATATCCTTCGCCTGAATGACCCGCCACGCTATCCGAGAGTTTCCAATTGTCGTTCTTGGGATCATCGGTGTCGCTTTGACGACCGTTTTCAGCCTCAATTACGATCGTGCCATTCTCGGCGAGCCATCTGGGTGCCCCGGAAACGGGAGGCGCCACGGGGTCATCTGATGGATCCGTGTCCGGATTAGACCCCGGATCGTCCGCCGGTGCAGCGTCCAAACTAAAGCCAGTTGTGATTTCAGATATTTTACCATTCGCGTTGGCGTTTTCAAAGAGTTCGATTTTTAGCGTGTAATCTCCAGCTTCGGAAAAAGGCGCGAAACCGGGTGCTTTGAAATCGCCATTCGTATCGCCGAACAGAGCATAGGGCACAACATTTTCGACGGCGCTGTAGTCACCAAGGGTTAGACGGACTGATCCAACAGGGGCCGACACGTCGGCAACGATAGATAAGTTCTTCGCGCCAATCAGCGAGGCATCGAGCGTCTCTCCCGAACTCAACGTCTGGAGCGTGGTGTCGCTGCCTGTGTCAACGATCCGCAGAGTTACCTCAGGTGCCTCCGACGGTGGCACATCGGGTGCCTCGGGCGGCGCGTCCGGAACATCGTCCGAGCTGTCTTCGCCGCTATCGGAGACAGGAAAATCGTAGTGATCTGTATTCCAGACCATTACGGCCCATTCGCTGTTCGTACTATGCGGAGCCGATCCCAAAGAGCGGACGCCTCCACCCGTGACCGTGTCAACGGATCCTTGCGCGAAGTCGCCTCCTTCGGTCACATCATACCAACCGATCTTGTACGTTCCTGTCTGTTCTGTAAGATCGAGCTTTGGCGCACCTCCACTTGGCAGAAAGTAACCGTAGATCTCTCCATCGGATGCAAGGCCGTGTGTTTTCGTGCCAGAGGTTAGGGAATCGCCATCATCCATGTCTTCAAGCGGAAGCTTTTCAAAGAATTCCCGCGCAGAGGCCGCCCATTCGTAGGCGCTTTCCCGAAGAGCGAAGTCTTCCATTTTGAGATCGCCACCCTGACCATTCGCTGTTCCGTAGCCAAAGTACCATTCTGCGCCTGAACCGCCTTCTGCATAGAACTTCCAAAGTGTCTCGCGCATGTTAGCGTGATTTTGTTGCCAACCATTATCGCCCTCGGCGGCTAATCCTGTACCTGCGTTGCCAGGTTCATCCAGAAAAGCCACCACCGGTCGGCCGGCGTCTTCTGCCCCACCAAGGTATTTATCGAGGTTCGGCACCTGCGTATCACCGCTGGTCTGAAAAGAGAGAGCGTCAAGCGTTTCAGTTCCTTCATAGTCGGTGTATTTGTCATGTTGCCCGGGATAGGTGTGAAGCGTCACGGCATGATCATAAGGGTCAAGAGATTTAAGATAAGCGGAATGGTCCGTGATCTGCTGCGTTGAGTTCGTGTTTTCTTCACCGAGGTTCCAAATCAGCCCGTTATGGTGTCCGAACCGCGCAACCATCTCGCGCATAAAAAGCATTCGTTCTGGACCAAGATCACCGTCGTTGAGTAGATGATCGTTCTCCGTTTCCTGTAGAAACAGGTGTAACGTAACACCCTTTTGCTGCATATGCTCGAAAACAATCTCCCATTGATCAAGCTTTGAAACATCAAATACCTGAGCGCGCTCCTCCAAATCAACGAACCCTGGGTTCTTTTTGATGTTATAGAGTGTTTCGTCGGCCCAAGGGGATACGTCGCGACCATCACCCCCGATGTTCATGAGCATCATATAGGCAGAGTTGACGCTGTGCTCTGCCAGGTAGTTGACCGCTCCGATAATTCCTTTGCCTTCCCCTCCCGCCCAGGTCGGGTCACCGGAGTTGAAATCGTTCAAATGCGGGCTGTAATCATGCGTTCCAGGCGTTGAATCAAAGCCCGAATACCCCAAGAAATTTTCTGGA
>JBCCNY010000130.1:0-8098 GCA_039025595.1 Pseudomonadota bacterium
AGACCTTCGAACGGGCCGAACCGAATACCCGTCACCATGTTCATGTCACGCGACGAATGGTGAACAGCGTGTTGAGTCCAGAGCAACCGGACCTGATGAGCAATCCTGTGCTCCCAGTAATAGGCGATGTCGGCGATCAACACGACGAGCACGATGCTCCACCAGGTAATGGGGATTGACCAGGGTAGGGCCGACGAAATGATCCAATAGAGGCCATAGGCGCTCGTCAGGATTAGAGATTGCACGGCGACGTAGGGGATCTGCGTCGAGGCGCTGGCCAGCATTTCCCAAGTCTTCTTGCCGCTCATCTCCCCTTTGAAGAGCATTTCTGCGATCTCGATCAGGAGTATGGCAGCGAAAACAAACATAAATACCTGGTCGATCCGGTCTGTAAGAGTGACAAGGTCCATATTTATCTCCTTTCAAGTTCCAACCTAGTGACGGACTTCAAGGCCTTTTTGCCTGTCTATAAGTTTCGGCCAAAACACGTGTGGGCGTTCTGCAAGTACCAAGATGACGGCTTTGTTGCTGGTATCGTGTGGGCCAAAGAACATGATTGCGACAAGACACAAATGTCTCATATGATACACTTTATTCAAGCTTGATTTTCAAAAATCCCGCTAAATACTTGTTTTAAAAATTAAAACCTTCGGTCAAAATGGATTAAACGAAAGGTTCTTATTTGGCAGGTGATCTCTGTTTACCAAATTCAAACCAATGGCGGCGGCTTCGGTTTACCGACCATGATCTAAGGCAAATGGTACAGGCTGTATTTGGGTTGCGGAGTGTTTTGGGTTTTTCGAGACCGTGAAGGCCAGCATCGGAGATTAGAGCTGACGGTCAAAGCCCTGGCCCCATGCCAAAAGACTGATTGTTTTTGAATAGATGATGAGCCGGGCAAAGAAAAACTGCATATAAACAACTTGATGCCAAAACTGCCGAACTAAAAACTGAGGCATTGATCACGTTTTGCAATTTTTCAACCTCGTGACCTTCTGAAATTCGATCAGGTACCAGGCCATACGCAAGACTTGTCCGATAATGAGTGTCCGCAATTGGGGTATTTGCTTGTCTAGCTTGAACCGTGAAAGCGCTAAGCTCTGTCCTGCTAGAGGAGATCGGCTTCCCAGGCTAAGACGTCCCAGATTCCGAGTTCGCAGAACGACTGATCTGCGGACAAAACCCACACGCAATGCCGAACTTTGTCTGGCAATTTAGCTCCAGATCAACAGGCCGTTGGAACGCCCAGCAAAGCCATTAACCGGCAAGCCCAGAAGGCTTGCTCGTTTCTGTCAGCCGGTTTCTGCTGTCAGCCCCTGGCTTTCGATCGCGGCAACAGCACAAGCCTCGTCGTTGTCGGACGTGTCGCCCGTGATCCCGATCGCGCCGATCAAAACCCCATCCCGCCGGATCAGCACGCCGCCTGGTACAGGTACTAGCGAGCCTTTGTTTAGAGCGTTTATCGCGCCCACAAAATAGGGTTGCTGCTGGGCGCGGTTGTAGATTGCACGAGAACCCATCCCCAGCGCTACAGCGCCCTTCGCTTTGCCCTGCGCAATCTCGGACCGAAGATTGCTTGTGCCATCCTCGCGCTGCAACGCCACCAGATGGCCTCCCGCATCGATGACTGCAATTGTCAGCGGTTTAAGATCATGCGCATGGCGGTAGTCGAACGCGGCGCCGATCAGGGCATTTGCAAGCTCAAGGTTCATCACGCGCGGCTCCGGTTCGTCAGTTGTAGAAGTAATCCACCAGGAAAAGCGGGATCGACGGAATATAGGTGCACATCAGAAGCACGGTTAGCAACACCGCGATGAAATAGACATTCACCTTGGTCACATCCCAGATGTTGGCCCGAGCCACAGCGCAGGCGGTGATCAGCACGCTCGCGACAGGTGGTGTCTGCTGCCCGATTGCGAGGTTGAGTGTGACTACGAGGCCGAAGTGAATTGGATTGATCCCAACGGCGTCGATCAGCGGAATAACAATCGGCACGACCAGAATGATGGCCGCAGCGGAATGCAGAAAAAACCCGATGATCAAAAAAAAGAAGTTCAGTATCAGAAGGATAAGCCACTTGTTCTCCGTGATGCTGAGAATGCCAGCCGCCAATTCCTGCGGATACTGCGCGCGGGTCAGAAAACCGCCCATGACCACCGAGGCGGCGACCAGCAGCATGACGACGGCGGTCTGCATCCCGCCATCGAGCATCGAGCGTTGCAGATGCTTCAGATCAACCTGCCGATACCACAGGCTGATCAGGATTGCGGCTAACACGGCAAGGCCCGCCGCTTCGGTCGCGGTCACGTAGCCTCCGAAAATACCACCTAGAATGATCACCGGCAGAGCGAAGGTCGGTAGCGCATCGACAAAGGCAATCCAAAGACGACGGCCAGAAAACGCATCCTCGCGTGGTAAATCATAGCGACGCGCAAAAAGGTAAGCGACACCCATCAGGCCCGCCGCCCCCATCAAGCCCGGTACAACGCCCGCGACAAACAATTGCTCAACCGACACATTGGCCGATGTGGCGTAGAGGATCATCGGGATCGACGGTGGAATTATGATCGCAAGTGATGCCGATGATGAAGTCACAGCGGCGGAGAATGCGCCGGAATATCCTCGTTTTTTCATTTGCGGGATCATCACCGATCCCATGGCGGCGACATCCGCTACGGCAGACCCGGAGATTTCCGCAAAGAAGAGGGACACGCCTATATTCACATGGGCCAAACCGCCTCTAATGAAGCCGATAAGCGCGGCTACGAAATTGATAAGGCGGTCCGTAATCCCTCCGGCATTCATGATTGCACCAGCGAGAACGAACATCGGGATCGCGATCAGCGAAAACTTGGTTGCACCGCCATACATATCGAGCGCCACATTGACCAACGAACCTGTGCCTTCCAGCACCAGAAGTCCGCCAATCGCTGACACAGCAAGGGCCACCCCAATCGGTACATTCAGGCAGATCATCGCGACCATGGCGAAGAAGATCCCAAGCATAAGCATCAGGCATTCCCCGCCTTCTTCAATTCGGTTTCGACCTCTTCCTCGATTTCCGCATGTTCAAGCGACAGACCGGAGGCTGTCTTGCGCCAGTACTCGGGAAGGCTAAGCAATTGACATATAATAAAAAGAACGGCGCCAATTGGTATCACAGATTGCGTGACGCTGACTGGCATCCATGTAAGAGACACCAACGACATGCCCCCCAGGATGGTCATCACTGTGTATCCAGCCCAGGCCAACAAGATGAAAAAACCCGCTGTAATCGCTTCGGCCAGAGCGACGGCCCACATACGCAACGGCATCTGTATTGAAAGCAACACGCTGTCAAAGCCGATATGACGACGCCGCAAGGCCGCGAGGGCGGAGCCGTAGTAGGTAATCCAGGCGAGCAGGATGGCGGCCACCTCATCGTACCAAGCGAGGCTGGACCCGAGAAGCCGATAGATGACAGCGACCACCACGATCACTGTCAGGATTATCATCAGCAAGATGACGAAATTCTCGAGGACAACCTCAAAGAACTTACGTAGTGAACTGAGCATTATTTTCACTCAACGGGTTGCTGCCCGATGCCTGTCTTGGTGG
Source organism: Pseudomonadota bacterium (assembly GCA_039025595.1). GTDB lineage: Bacteria > Pseudomonadota > Alphaproteobacteria > Rhodobacterales > Rhodobacteraceae > Roseovarius. Next base: position 3,598 of record JBCCNY010000130.1, read on the forward strand.
TTGGCGTTGGAAGCCTCGAGCGACGCAAGGGGCCTTTTTCGACCCCTTGCGGTCTTTGCCGTCAGGATCCGGAAGCGAGGCTTTGAATGCGCTCGATCAACTCTGCCCCACCGTCAACGCTTTCCGCAAAGGCCTCATAAATCGGTGCCGATGCGTCGATAAACGCCTGATTATCTGCCTCATTGACCTCGACACCCGCATCACGGATCACGTCCAAGAGTTCGGTTTCAAGCGTGGCCGCGTGCTCATAGACGAAATTCTGAGTTTCTGCCCCGCAGGCCTCGAGGCCGGCCTTCACATCATCCGGCAGTGTCTGCCACTGGTTGTCCGCCACAAGAACGTAGCCAGGTGTATAAACATGGCCGGTGATCGATAGATACTTCTGAACTTCCTGAAATTTCGCCGACGCGATCTGCGCATAGGGGTTTTCCTGACCGTCGATGACGTTGGTTTGCAAAGCGGTGAAAACCTCAGAGAAAGCCATCGGCGTTGGGTTTGCGCCATAGAGCTGGAACATCTTCACGCGCCATTCGCCGTTCGGCGTACGCAACTTGATGCCCTCCAAATCGTCCGGCGTGTTGATCGGACGGGTATTGTTTGTGATGTGTCGGAAGCCGTTTTCGAAGTAACCGATGATCCGGTAGCCTTCGCGCAGAGCCGCCTCTTGGAACACGTCGCCCAACTCGGCCTGAATACGGCGCATATGTTCTCGATCCTTGACGATGTATGGCATCTCAAAAACACCAAACTCAGGTGCAACGGACGACATCACCGAAGAGGGCAGCGAGAAATCGACTTGACCCAGCTTGAGCTTTTGAAGCAATTCGCGGTCTTTGCCCAGTTGGCTTGCGCCGAATGTCTGGACTTCGGCCTTGTCCCCCAGTTTGCCGTTAGCGCATTGAGCAAAAGCGTCCGCCGACGCTTCGAACAGGGAACCCGGATTTCCGACATGGCCAAACCGCAGGGTCAAGTCTGCTGCGGTGGCTGCAATCGGCATGGCGACCGCGGCGACACTCGCCAGAATGGTTGCTTTCAATTTCATTGTTCTTCCTCCCTAGATGCTCCTCCCAGAGCGTTATTCCGCGGCGACCCGCGTGTCGGTCGTTTCCTTCAGGTGCTCCATGGCGACCTGCGCCCCACCTGGCTGATGCGGGATGCCTGCCTTTGCGAGCCCCATCTCTACCCCCGAAAGAGTTGCCATCAGCATCAGGTCATTGAAATCGCCCAAATGACCAATGCGAAAAACCTTATCTGCCACTTTGGACAGACCATTGCCGAGCGAAATGTCATAGTGCTTGAGCGTGATCGCGCGGAATGCATCTGCCGAGTGCTCGTTTGGAACAAGAACGGCGGTCAGAACGCCGGATTCCTGTCCTTGCCGGGCACAAAGCACCTCTAACCCCCATGCACGCACGGCCGCGCGGGTTGCTGCTCCGTGACGGGCGTGGCGAGCAAACACGTTCTCCAGGCCTTCCTCGAGCAACATGTCGATCGCTTCGTTGAGCCCGTAGAGCAGATTGGTCCCCGGCGTATAAGGAAAGTACCCGGTTTTATTGGGGCCGACCATATCATGCCAATCCCAGTAACTGCGGACCATGGTGGTCGATTTGGCGTGTTCTAGTGCTCGCTCACTGACCGCGTTGAAGCTCAGACCCGGAGGCAGCATCAGGCCTTTTTGGGAACCAGACACACAGACATCAACGCCCCATTCGTCAAAGCGGAAGTCGATTGAGGCAAGACCGGAAATCGAATCCACCATGAGCATTGCGGGATGGTCAGCTGCATCAATTGCCTTGCGAACCTCCGCTATGGGAGACACCGATCCGGTCGAGGTTTCGTTATGAACCACGCAGACGGCCTTTATTTTATGGGACGTATCCTCTCGCAGCCTTGCTTCGATGCGATCCGGCTCGGCGCCGCCACGCCAGTCACCATCAATGAATTCCGGATCGAGGCCGATCTTTAGGGCCATTTTGTTCCACAGAGTTGCAAAGTGCCCGGTTTCGAACATGAGGACTTTATCGCCGGGCGACAAAGAGTTGACCAAAGCGGCTTCCCAAGCGCCAGTGCCGGATGCAGGGAAGATAAAGACGTGTTGCTGGGTTTTGAAAATTGACTTCATTCCGTCGAGAGCTTTCTTGCCCACAGCAGCAAAATCCGGTCCACGATGGTCAATCGTTTGTTGCCCGATCGCTTTCAGAATGCGGTCGGGCACGGCACTTGGCCCGGGTATTTGCAAGAAGTGTCGACCTGCCTGACGCATATAAACGGATCCCCCGGAGCTCAGTTACCTATTTGCGATTTGCTGTTGCGAAAACGTAATTATGAATTCATAATTCAGTCAACCCATAATTTTGGACTGAAAGGCGGGCTTCGGGTTGGCGAGCAAATTCAAATAGTCATGCAGGAAAATGCACGTCTTTCCAGCCGATTAAGCACCGTTGTCGAAGGCGAGGTGTTTGCTGACCCCGCATCGCGAGGCAGGTATTCAACCGACGCGTCAATCTATCAGATGATTCCAAATGCGGTCGTAATCCCGCGTTCTATCGAAGATGTCGAGGCGGTGATCCAGGTCGCACGGGAGGAAGACACACCGATTTTGCCGCGGGGCGGCGGGACATCTCAATGCGGGCAGACGGTGAACCGTGCTGTAGTGATTGATAACACGCGACATCTAAACCGCATCTTGGATATCAACGCGGAACAACTCACTGCGCGGGTCCAGCCCGGCCTGGTTCTTGACGAACTGAATCGCGAGCTGAAGCCACATGGTTTATGGTTTCCGGTCGATCCCTCGACGGCATCGCGTTGCACGATTGGCGGTATGGCGGCCAACAATTCGTCTGGCGGCAAGTCTTTGCGCTATGGGATCATGCGCGACAACGTGAATGCCATCTCCGCAATTCTGCCGGATGGAACAACTGCGCGCTTCAACGGCGCTGATCCAGAGCCTGGCACATATGCGGATTTGGTTTCAGATATGCGCGCTCTGGGGCGCCGTGAGGCGGATGAAATCGATGCCCGTTTTCCAAAAGTTCAGCGTCGCGTCGGAGGCTACAATATCGACGCTCTGTCAGCCAATGACGTTAACATGGCGCATCTGCTCGTGGGATCGGAAGGAACGCTGGCCTATTTCACAGAGCTTGAGCTTAGCCTTGCGCACCTGCCCGGTGAGAAGGTGATCGGCGTATGTCACTTCCCGACTTTCTATGCCGCGATGGATGCAGCCCAGCATCTTGTGACGCTAAAGCCACAGGGCGTCGAACTCATCGATGACACCATGATTGCGCTCGGGCGCGACATCCCCCTGTTTCGGAAAACGATCGAAGACTTCGTTGAAGGACAACCGGCTGCCCTTTTGCTGGTGGAGTTCGCCGAAAATACTGCAGATGGCAATGCCTCCAAGTTGGCTGATCTGTCAGAAATGATGGGCGATCTTGGGTTCAGCTTCTCGGCAAGCGGAGCGAGATGGGGCGGCATGGTCCCCGTGACCGACAGCAAGTTGCAAAGCGCAATTGCTGAATACCGGAAATCGGGCCTGAACGTGATGATGTCGATGAAAGAGGCTGGCAAGCCGATATCTTTTGTCGAAGATTGCGCTGTCGCTCTGCCTGATCTGGCGGAATACACCCAAGGTCTGACCGATATCTTCGCCCGCCACGGTACCAAAGGCACATGGTACGCGCATGCCTCGGTTGGCTGTCTGCATGTCCGCCCAGTCCTGAATATGCGCCAAGACAAGGATGTGAAGACCATGCGGTTGATCGCGGAAGAGGCGTTCGATCTGGTCAAGCGGTACAAGGGGTCTCACTCCGGCGAACACGGTGACGGGATTGTCCGTTCGGAATTTCATGAAAAGATGTTCGGCCCGCGCATTGTGTCCGCATTCGAAGCGGTGAAGGCCCGTTTTGACCCAACAGGTCTCATGAACCCTGGCAAGATCGTGCACGCCCCTGCGATGGATGATCGTCGGTTCTTCCGCTATGGACCAAACTACGCAGTGCCGGAGTTCGAAAGCGCGCTGGACTGGTCCGCATGGCCAGGCGCCGCAGGCGGTTTTCAAGGCGCCGTCGAGATGTGCAACAACAACGGCGCTTGCCGCAAGTTAAAGGGTGGTGTGATGTGCCCGTCGTTTCGCGCGACGCGCAATGAGCGCGATGCCACGCGTGGCCGCGCAAACACTTTACGCTTTGCAATCAGCGGCCAGATGCCAGGTGGCCTCGCGTCGGATGTGATGGCCGACACCATGAAGTTCTGTGTTTCCTGCAAAGCGTGCCGCCGCGAATGCCCCACGGGCGTGGATATGGCCCGGATGAAAATCGAAGTGCTTGCCGCGCGCCGAAAGACCTCCGGGTTGACGCTGGCCGAGAAACTGGTGGGATATCTCCCGCGCTATGCGCCCAAGGCGGCGAAAGTCGCGTGGTTGATGAACCTACGAAACAAAGTTGGTCCCGTGCGCAAGCTTTCTGAAGGATTGACCGGTGTTTCGCACCGCCGGGAT
>JBCCNY010000131.1:0-8059 GCA_039025595.1 Pseudomonadota bacterium
GTGCCGACATCCAGCACAGCCACAACACCGCGCTGAATGGCCGCCCGGCGCATATTGCGCATGGCCCGCTGAGATGCATAAAAGTCGATCATCACTCGGCTACCCCTGTTTTTTGATCCGTCGATGTTTGTTTTATTCGCCACAACTCAGACATGGCATGTTGCGACAGCCGGATCGTCGGTCGCGTCGTGAGCCGCGTGTCAACGATGCTCAGATCACGACCTAGCAGATCCTGAAGCTCCGCCAGAACGATCACCCTCTCCAATGCACGAACCGGCTTGTGTTCCGGCAACAAAATTCGCTGACCGCGATCGAGCACGACGTCCCATCGCCGCTCTCCGACCCGGATCAGACCACGCACCCGCTCTGCAATCGGCCCTGCCGCCTGCAGAAGCGAGATTGCCTCCGCCACCGATCGGTCCGCCCCGTGACCTGCGATGACGGGCAAATCAGGGCGGTCTTTTCGTTGCCCGATCAACGTTAGCGCCACCCCATCACCATCGATGAGTGCCAAGCCGCCCCGCGTCCGCCAGATTGCCACCGGAACCCGCTCTTTGACGTTCACGACCAGAACGCCACCTTGTCGCAAACGCACCGAGGCCTCCGCAACGGGGGCCAAATCAATGATCAAGTCCCGTATTGCCTTGAGGTCGATATCAAAGGAGCTGGCGGGCAGATCATTTGGGAAAAGCTCTCTGATTTCGGTCTCAACAACTGCGCTTGCCCCTTCGACGGCCAGTAGATTGACCATGAATTCCGGGCGGGTTTCAATCTGACGACGCAAGTCCTGGATTGATGCCGCAATATCGGCACGACGATCCGCGTTACCGATCACGCCCGCTACAGCGCAAACGACTAGAAGGATCGGTAATCCGATGCGAAGAATTTTGTGCAGCGCAGGCGTCAGCCACCAGCGCTGCACCCGATAAGACCAGCGCGAAGGTGCCGGATCTGTCCGCGTGGACGATTTCAGCGATCGCATGAGGCATCCTCCACCAGCATCGTGCACAACTCGGCGAAGCCCATGCCGACAGCCTGCGCCTGTTCAGGCGAGAGCGACGTGGGCGTCATGCCCGGCTGGGTATTTGTTTCGAGCAGGATCAGCCCATCGAGACCACGGTCTTCATCCCAGCGGAAATCGGTGCGCGACAGACCGCGGCAGCCCAGCACGTCATGCGCCCGTATGGCATATTCCATGCAGGCATCGAAAATATCCGACGGGATTTTGGCCGGGACCACGTGACGTGAGCCGCCGGGCTTGTATTTGGCGTCATAGTCGTACCAGCCCTCGGTCACGATATCTGTCACAGTCAAAGCCCGGTCGCCGACCACCGTTGTGGTCAATTCACGCCCCGGCGCATAGGCTTCGACCATTACGGTTTCAGGCATGTCCGGCGCCAAAACAGGCGGGCTATTCGCGTTTTCATGCACGATATAGACACCTACGGACGAGCCTTCGTTGTAGGGTTTGACCACATAGGGTGGCGGCATCACGTGGGAGGCGCTCACCTCGTCGCGTGGGGCCAGACAAGACTCAACAACAGGCAATCCCGCGCTTCGGTAAAGCGCCTTGGTCCGCTCCTTGTCTAGAGCAAGGGCAGAGGCGAGCACACCGGAATGGGTATAGGGTAGACGCATCCATTCCAACATGCCCTGCACACAGCCATCTTCACCCAAAGGCCCATGCAACGCGTTGAAAACAACATCAGGAGCTGTGTCAGCCAAAACTTGCGAAAGATCGGGCCCGGCGTCAATTTCGACGACCCGGTATCCTGCTTCCCGTAACGCTGCGGCGCATTCCTTGCCTGTGGACAGAGACACCTCGCGCTCGGCAGAGGGTCCGCCCTTTATCACCGCAACAGTTCGGGGTGGAGTGCTCGACTGATCCACCTGACTGCCTCAAATGCTACGCCTTTGCTGGCGTTTTTATTGTCTTAAACCGTCAGACTTACCTGGCGGGCGGGGCCGGTTCACCAACCCTCATGACTTCCCATTCTAGCTTTATTCCACTGTGTTGGAAAACCTTTTTTCGTATCGTCTCGCCCAATTCTTCGAGGTCTGCGGCCGTCGCTCCTCCCGTATTCACCAGAAAGTTCGGATGTTTCGGGCTCATCTGCGCGCCACCATGGTTCGCACCGCGCAGACCGGCCTCATCAATGAGCTTCCACGCTTTGAGATCATGAGTGTCGTCTGGCTGACCGGTTGATGAAAATCCAGCAGGGTTGCGAAAGGTCGAGCCAGCGGTCCGTTCTTTGTTGGGCTGGGTTTCATCGCGCTTGCGCAACTGCTCTTGCATCTGTTGGATCAGAGCGTCCGGATCACCGCGCGGCGGGGCAAAACAGGCCTCAGTTATCATCCAGCCTTCCGGCAACTCGGTATGGCGATACCCGAAGCGGAGCTCATCGCGCCCGAGTGTCACATGCCGCCCATCCCGGGTCACCGCGCGGGCCGAGACAAAATGATCGGCTGTGTAGGTTCCGTAGCAGCCGGCATTCATCCGCACGGCCCCGCCGATCGCGCCGGGAATTGTACGCAGAAACGTGAGGTCAAATCCTGCCTCTGCGGCTTTTCGCGCAACTTGCGCATCAAGCGCGGCGGCACCGGCCACCACATGCGAACCCTCTATGCGAAACGTATTGAAGGCTCGGCCAAGCCGGATAACCACGCCCCGCACGCCGCCGTCCCGCACGATCAGATTGCTGCCCACACCCATTGCGAAAACCGCGATCTCTGATGACAGATCTGCCAAAAACGTCGCCAGATCGGCCTCGTCCTCGGGAGAGAAGAGATAGTCTGCGGGTCCGCCAACGCGCAACCAGGTCAGCGTGTCCAACGGGCGCTGCGGCGTGATCTTGCCGCGCGCGCTTGGCAGATTATCCGTGCGATATGTCATGGACATAGTGTTCATCAAAGATCCGTCTCGGGTAAAGCCGGAACGCATCTAGCGACCACGACCCGTGACTCGCCTACGCATCCAGCGCGTGAGATAAATCACCGGCCAGCGTAGAACGCTCATCCCGGCGATGAGAGCCAAAATACCCACCCAAGGCCCATGGTCATAAGTCACCAATCCAAGAATCGGTATGCCGATGGCGACCAGAAAATACGCCCGCCGCCAATGATGGTCCCGGCTTGGCAGCATCGCCAGGACATTGGCAAGCACGGCCCAAAGGCAGGCCAAGAGGAGCGATAGAGTCACAGCGGCTTCCTCAACACCCATGCGCCAGCCCGAACGGCAATAAGCCGAAGGGGTTTGCGAAACAGCGAGACAAAAGCCAGCACCGCTAGGCAAGCCCAGACCAGCCCGGCTTCGAAAACGATCCAGATCAGCAAAGCGGGTGCCGCCAACAAGAGCGCCAACCCTGGGACATACTGATGGCGCATCGGCAAAAGCGCGATGAGACTTGCGAGCAAAACCCAAAGACAACACGATACGACAAGGGTCACTGCGGAAAGGCTCCTATGGTTGTGCAATCGTTCACGTTGCAGCTCTTCAAGTGGTCAGGCGGGCGGGCAACCCATTGGCCCAGGCGCTGATCGATCCTGCGCCAAGGCATACCACCATATCGCCGGGCGCGGCCTGTTCCCGCACCAGTCTTTCCAGATCGTCCTCACCCAGAATGGCGCGCGCGTGGCGATGTCCGTGACGAATAAGACCGGCGACCAGATCATCCCGGCTTGCGCCTTCGATCGGGATCTCGCCCGCCGCAAAGACCTCTGTAATAGCAACAACATCCGCGTCGTTGAAACAGGCGCAAAATTCATCGAAGAGCGAGGAGAGCCGCGAGTAACGGTGCGGTTGATGGACGGCGATGATCCGGCCCTCTGTCGCTTGGCGTGCGGCCTTCAGCACGGCGGCGATTTCCACCGGATGGTGGCCGTAATCGTCGATGATCGTCACGCCGCCTACCTCACCGACGCGGGTGAAGCGTCGGTTGACCCCCTTAAAGCCCGCCAACGCCTTGCGGATTTCCTCACCCTTCATACCGAGCGCCCGAGACACAGCCACCGCAGATAAAGCGTTGGAGACGTTATGGTCGCCCGGCATTGGCAAGGAGCAGCCTTCGATAACCTTATCTTCGGCTTGAAGGGTGACATCGAAATAGGCGATGCCAGCCTCATAGCGCAGATTGACGGCCCGGACATCAGCCTGTGCATTAAAGCCGAACGTCACGATGCGACGATCGGTAATGCGACCCACCAGCGTCTGCACATCCGGATCATCAGTGCAGCAGATCACCAAACCGTAGAACGGAATGTTGGAGACAAAATCGAGAAAGCCCTGGTGCAGCGCCTCTTCGGTGCCCCAATGCTCCATATGCTCGGGGTCGATATTGGTAACGATCGCCACGGTCGCGGGCAGCCGGTTGAAGGTGCCGTCGCTCTCATCGGCCTCGACTACCATCCATTCGCCCTGCCCGACGCGCGCATTGCTGTCATAGGCATGAATGACACCGCCATTGATCACTGTCGGATCGAACTGACCGTGATCCAGAAGCGCCGCGACCATCGTCGTCGTGGTGGTCTTGCCATGCGTTCCGGCCACGGCAATGTTGGATTTGAGCCGCATGAGCTCTGCCAGCATCTCGGCCCGACGCACAACCGGCAGACCCTTCGCCCGCGCCTCGTCCAATTCGGGATTGCCAGGCTTGATTGCGGAGGAGACAACGACAACGTCTGCGCCTTCGAGGTTCTCAGGCGATTGCCCCTCAAAGATCGTCGCACCCGCCTCCTCAAGCCGGTCGGTGATTTTCGAGCGTTTGAGATCGGAGCCCTGCACCCTGTAGCCATGGTTGATCAGCACTTCGGCGATCCCCGACATACCGATGCCGCCAATGCCCACAAAATGGATAGGCCCGACATCTCCGGGCAGTTTTGTCGCAGCATTCACCGGTTTAGCTCCTTCAAGGGCTAAGTCTCTCATCTGCTCTCTCCTTCGTCTCGCCTGTTTCGTCTGCCTGGCTTTTTAAACATTTTGTCTTTCCGCTTTGTTGCCAGCGGTATGTCCATTTCCATTTAGTGACAGCGGCGCGCCTTCGGCGAGCGCCTGAGCGATATCGGCCAGATTTTCAGGCGCGCGCGGCATACCAACTGTCAGCGCGGCCTGCGCCATCTGGTTGGCACCGCCCGGATTCGTCAAAACGTTGGCTATCTGCGCCGAAAGCGTGTCGACCGCAAGACGCGATTCCGGGATCACAATCGCTGCCCCGGCCTCCGCCAGTGCACGTGCATTCACCGCCTGATGATCCTCTGCCGCGGCGGCGAAGGGTATCAGGATAGACGGACGCCCGATAATCGACAGATCAGCGACCGAGGAGGCACCGGCGCGGCTGATCACCAATTGCGCCTCTGCCATGCGGTCGGGCACGTCAGCAAAGAAGGGTTGAACATCCGCCGAAATGCCGGCCCCAGAGTAGGCTTCGGCCACCCGCACGCCGTCCTCGTCACGGGCCTGATGACTGACGCGGATATTGCGCAGCAAATCATCTGGAAGCGCAGCAATCGCGCCCGGCACCACATCGGACAGGATGCGCGCCCCCTGAGAGCCGCCAATGACAAGGATCGACAAAGGATAATCCCCCGGCGCGATATAGCCTGCGCCCGCTCTCTCAAGAATAGCAGCCCGGACCGGGTTGCCGGTATAGATCCCTTGCGCCCCGGCGGGCAGAGCGGTGGGCCAGGTGCCACAGGCGACGCAGGCCACGCGACGGGCATATGCGCGATTGACCCGGCCCAGGACGCCATTGGCCTCATGCAGCATACGCGGGCAACGCAAAATCAGCGCGGATGTCAAAGCCGGGATTGTCGGATAGCCACCAAAGCCCACCACGACCTCCGGCCTGTCCAGCACCATGCTGACGCAGGCACTGAGGATACCAGCAAGGATTCGGAAGGGCGCTGCGAGTTTCGCGAGAAAACCGCCGCGGGACGGTGTTGCGGACAGGACCTGCTTGATCTCGACCTCGGGCGGAAAGGCAGACGTATAGCGGGCGCCGCGCGGATCGGTCGATAACCGGACCCGCCAGCCCCGGCGCAGCATCACTTCGGCCAGTGCTTGGGCCGGAAACATGTGACCGCCGGTGCCGCCGGCGGCAATCACGATCAGAGGTGCCCGCCGGGTCATTGTGTCCTCCCGCGGATAAGGTCACTGATCTCGCCCTGGGGCCGGACCCGGGTGAAGGCAAAGAGCATGCCTACGGCTATCCCCATCGCAATCAGCGACGAGCCCCCGTAGCTCACGAAGGGCAAGGTCATGCCTTTCGCCGGCAAGAGGCGCACCGCGACGCTCATATTCACCATGGCCTGCACAGCGAACATGCAGACAAGCCCCGTCCCGGCCAGTCGGATAAAGGGATCTCTCTCGCGCATCAGGCGCGACAGCGAGCGGATCAGGATTGTCGCGTAGAGCGCGATAATCACAAGTACCAGCACAAGACCGTATTCCTCCGCCGCGACAGCGATAATGAAATCGGTATGCGCATCCGGCAAAGACCACTTCACCGTGCCCTCGCCCACACCCACGCCGAAAAAGCCACCTTCGAGGATCGCGTTGGTCGCAATACCCAATTGCGCGTTTGGATCTAGATCCGGGGACAGAAAGCCATCAATCCGACTTTTGAAATGATCAGAGCTCGAATAGGCCAGCGTCCCCGCGCCAACAACGCAGAGCGCCATGAGCACAAGCAGGACAATCGGCGCGCCCGCCACAAAGTACATCACACCCCATCCAAAAAGCACCAAACAGGCCTGTCCGAAATCCGGCTGCAAGGCGAGCATAACCACCAGGATGAGGGTCAGACCGAAGGATAGCCGCATCCCGGGAGGGCCGTTAATCTCCTGGCTCGCGGCCATCATCCAGGCCGCCACAACCACAAAAAGGGGCTTGAGAAACTCAGAGGGCTGGATTGAGGCAAAACCCAACGAATACCAGCGCACCGCCCCTTTGCCAAAATCCGTACCAAATACCGGCAAGAACGCCATCGCCACAAAGGCCAACACAAAGCCGATCACGGACAGACGCCTTAGCAGGGTCTGGCTCATCAGCGAGGCCAGCATCATAATCAAGAGCGCAAGCACTCCGAAGGCGGCTTGCCGCTGAACATAATGAAAGTTGGAAAAGCCGTTCTTTTCGGCCAGCGGGACCGATGCGGCCAGCGCCAACAAAAGCCCAATGCTGAACAGGATCATGACACAGCACACAGACCATTTGTCGAGCGTGCGCCACCATCGCGGAAGAATAGGCTCACCATGCCGAACAGGCACAGAGCCATAGACCATCTCTGTCATACTAGACCGCCAAAACTGCCTCAACTTCCCTTTCGGGTGTCCCTTTGCGGGATCATTGCGTCAAACATAGACAATTTAGAGCCGCGCGGCCAGCATTTTTGCGTTAATCACCACGCTGTCCGGCGGGCAATCGCACGCGCCGGTCAAACCTGGGGCGACGTATTTGCCTTGTCTTGGGTCAGTGCGCGCTCGGGGGAATGCCAGTTCACCCAGTCAAGGCTCGCCGTTCGGCCGCGCCAAACGCAGATTCGAAAGGACCACGCTACGCAGACCGCCGACGTTTTTCGAAAAGATCTCTGGCTCGGGGCAGAAGCCGTCTGATCGCTGCAGGCCGCTCGGATCAAAGATAAAAACGACAAGACCGGTGCGAAAAGCCTACAGACGTGCTTTGACCTCGGCGATAAAATCCTCGCCTCGTTGCTCGAAGTTATCATATTGATCGAAACTGGCAGCCGCCGGTGCCAGAAGAACCGTTTCGCCCTGCTGGGCTTCGGCCATGGCGCGCTCGACCGCCTGAGCCATCGTCGTGCAAATCTCCGAAGGCGTATCGCCCAACTGCATTGCGAAACCCGCGGCCTCGCGACCGATCACATAGGCTTTGGCAACATGGTCGAGCGCCGGGCGCAATGTTTCAAGCCCGCCCTCTTTCTCTAACCCACCACAGATCCAGCGGATCGCAGGAAAAGCCCGTAACGCCATGAGCGCGGCATCGGGGTTGGTGGCTTTGCTGTCATTGATGTACGCCACACCATTAACCTCGGCGATCCTCTGA
>JBCCNY010000132.1:0-8058 GCA_039025595.1 Pseudomonadota bacterium
GCAATGAGCGCGACCCGCTGGGCCCACATTCGCTCGGCGAGCTGTGACACTATGGGCCAGACGGAGAGCGGAGAGGCGAGTGTTAAAGGCCCATAGATTTCACCGGAGCGTTCGGTCATTTCAGCCTCGAAGGCACCAACAGGCAGGTTGGCCAGACGCTGCACCTCCGGCCCTGCCTCCATCCAGACTATGGCCGAGCACGGACGGCCCTCATGATCTGGTAACGGCACCAGAGTAAACGGCCCACCGCTGCGGTGAATTTCGGTTGAAATATTTTGGTGCGGTGCGTCGTGCGTGACCGCGAAGCTGAGCGCCTTCTGCCCGTAGCGCAGGCGCGTGACTGCGATACCCGACTTTTCGCGCACGAGCGAGTCGCGCCCATCGGCGGCCACCACGAGCCGGGTCCGAACCTTGCGGTCATTGCTCAGGGTGACCCTTGCTTCGGTCTCACGTGTGAAGAGCGACGTGACGGCAGTGCCGGGGTGAAAGGCAACATTATCATGCGATGCAATATGCGCCATCATCTCTCGTCGTAATAGCCAATTGGGAACATTCCAGCCGAATGGTTGATCGGAAATATCGCTTGCCGCAAAGTCGCGTGTGAGAGGGGCTTGCCCGGACGCAGCCTTGGCTTCGACGATCCGCATGATATGAAGAGGTGCGGGCGCACCACCGAGGCGCGACCAAATGCCAGCTCTGTCCAGCAAGGCTTGGGCAGGCTGGAGGATGGCCGTCGTGCGCAAGTCAGCGCCTGGTTCATCCGGTGCGGTCACAGGCGCCACAGGATCAACGCAGATCACGTCAAACCCGGCCCGGCCAAACAAAATGGCTGCTGACAGACCGGCAATCCCGCCACCGCTGATCAGCACATCACATTCGTTTGTCGTCATGGCGTTCTCCCTCGCCGCACACACCACGTATGTTCGCCAAACGTGTCTGCCAAGCGTCAGCCTGTCACAGGCGTCAAGTCAAATGCCGCAGAAAGGACGTCAGATCATCGGTATGATGGTGAATATGTGCCTCCGACACCGGGTCCGGTGCGACCAAAACGGTGCGCATGCCCATCGCATGGGGTTCAGCAAGATTGCGCGGTTCGTCTTCGAACATCGCGGCACGCGTGGTGTCGACATCGGCGCTCGCAAAGACACGCTCAAACGCCGCTCGCCTTGGTTTTGGCTCATAGCCTGCATCTTCGACGCCATAGACCGCATCAAACAAGCCGGCCAGGCCACGCGCATCGAGCACGCGGCGCGCATAGGGCGCAGAGCCATTGGTATACACGAGACGGCGGCCGGGCAGTGCCGCCAAACGATCCGCCAGAGCGGTATCCGGCTCGAGCGCATCAAAAGAGATGTCGTGCACAGCCTCAAGATACGGGTCGGGGTCGAGATCATGCTCTTGCATCAAACCCGCCAGGGTCGTGCCATGCCGCAACCAATAGTCACGGCGCAACAGGTCGGCCTGATCGCGCGACACGCTCAAAGCATCCATCACATACCGAGTCATTCGCTGCTCGATCTGGTCGAAAAGGCGCACATTCGGGGGATAAAGCGTATTGTCGAGATCAAAGACCCAAAAGTCGACATGGGCAAACATGTCCGGGATCGCTTTCCTGTCGGATTGATCAGGTGCTTCTTTCTGCATCTTCGGTCTGCATCCGCTGGAGGTGTGTCGATCATCGTTGTGGCTTGCAAGAGCCGGTCTTGATCACCTTGCGTTGCCCGGCTTACTCTGGTCTGAAGATATATGTTTGGCGGATCCTGAATGACCATAGCTGTTTCCCAAAAAGATGCCTATTCTCTCGTGCTCGAAGCGATCGACACGGGCGTCTACAGGCCCGGCGACCGGTTGGTTGAAAGTGATCTTGCCGAACGCTTCGGTGTGTCGCGCACGCCGATCCGCGAGGCGCTTCAACGTCTTGAAACACAATCACTTTTGACCCGGGACGGGCGCAGCCTTATCGTGGCGTCGCTCGATCACAATCAATTGGCAGAGCTCTACGTGGTCCGCGCCGAACTTGAAGGGCTGGCGGCCAATCTCGCGGCCCGTCAAGCCACACCCGAAGAGATCCGGGTTTTAAGCGACATGGTGCGCGACGATTATCAGCTGGTTGATGATCCGACCGCTATGGCACGGGCGAACCGACGGTTTCACAAGCAAATTCACCTGGCGTCTCACAATCGCTACCTTGTGCAACAACTCGACCTTGTCCACCGCTCCATGGCGCTGATGGCCACCACCTCATTGGCGGCCGATGGCAGGCCGGAAGACGCGCTCGCAGAACATCAGGCCATCGTTTCCGCGATTGAGGCGCGCGATACCGAAGCTGCGGGAGAGGCGCTCCGCGCGCATATCTCGAAGGCGTTCGTCACGCGACTAAAACTCGATTCAGGTGAGGTCGGTTCATCTTTGTGATCGGTGAATAGCGTACCTAATCCAAGTCGGGCGCGCTGACCGAGGGTTTTTCATCCGATCGACGTGTCGGGGCAGGCACAAGCGCCAGCGAGAGCCCGTGTCTGGTTTTGTCCCAAAAAAAAGGCTTCACCACCAATTCGTAGAGCGCTTTGTAAGCCGCAATCGCACCGAGCGGCCAATAGAAGTGCATGGTTGGCACCCAGGGCATCAAATGGCGGTGTTTGCGCCCACGGACAGACACGGCATATATCGCGATGTTGCTGAGTTCGACCGCCAGAAAGAGTGCACCGAGACCCACAAGGTGATCACGCGATACATAGGCGTCCAAAGGATGCGGCAGTCCCAGAAAGGCCAACCAGAACGACCACAGGACAGGGGCCAAGAGAATCTGCGAAACAGCCGTTATGAAATGCGCCTGAAAACCCCAGAATTTCCACGCGCCCAACTGTCGGTAGAGTTTGCGGGGATGGCGCATATGCACAAGGTAGGTCGTCATATAGCCTTTCAGCCAGCGTGAGCGTTGCTTCACCCAGGCCCAGGGCCGGCAATTGGCCTCCTCATCGGTAACCGTCGCGACCATTTCGGTGGCGTAGCCGTGCCGCGCGAGGCGAAAGCCAAGATCGGCATCCTCCGTCACATTATGAGCGTCCCAGCCCCCCAGAGCCTCAAGCGCCGCGCGACGCATGTAAAGCGTTGTTCCCCCGAGCGGAATCGCAAAGCCCAGCTTCGACATGCCGGGTAGAAGCGTGCGGAACCAGGTGGCATACTCAATTGTAAAACACCGCGCGAGCCAATTCTGACGAGGATTGTAGAAATCCAACACACCCTGAACGCATGCGACCTCTGGCGGCGCGCTCTGGAAGTGGCGGACCACGCGCGTGATCTGATCCGGCGTTGGCGCATCTTCGGCGTCGAGTATACCAACGATATCGCCTTCGCAGAAATCCAATGCGAAATTCATCGCACGGGGTTTGGTTCGTGGCTCGCCATCAGGGACGATCACCACCCGGATCCAATTCGGCAGATCAATCTGCGAGAGCGTCCTCTGGGTCAGATCGTCCTTTTCTTCGAGCACCAGAACCACATCGAGCAGGCATTTGGGATAGGTGAGTTGCGTCAGCCGTGCAATCAGCGCATGGGCAATCTCGGTTTCACGGTAAAGCGGCACTAAAATAGAGACACGGGGTAGTTTCGGCTCGTCCGCGTCTGTGTCGTCTGGTCGAGCGTCCAAGCCATATGTCGGGCTCAGGCTTTTGGGTTCAGCGCCAAAGGCTGCGAGCGCTGCCATCATCCGAAAACCAATCGCGACGATCAATGTGAGCGTCGCCCATCCCATGAAAAGCGAGAGTGTCAGATGCGGTGCGTGTATCGCGGCGGCGCAGATCAGTGTGATCAGGCTCAGTAGAAACCCGATGCGGCGCTGTTTATACGCTGACCAAACGCGACAACTTTCACTCGCAGGAACGCGTGTCGCAGCCGCCTTAGCAAGCGGTTTGCGGTAGACGGCCGTAATCCGGCGCAGCACCTCGCCACGTGGCGCCACGAGGAGTCGCGCCCGTCGTAGATCATTTGGAAAATGCGCCAAAGCGTCAGACAGGTTGCGGACCTCGCCGCAAACCAAAGCGGGCTCTCCATCGCGGTCCGTGACGGGCAAAATAGCATAGTTCAAAAGGGTATGGGGCTCAATATCAAGCTCAAGCGCTGGCAAAGAAACCAGTTCTTCCTGTCGCAGCCGACGCGAACGCAGAAGTCGGGCATGGGCCTCAAGTATCTCTTCTTCGTCAACGAGGCCCTCGGCGATTAGGACCCGCTCGAGAGAGGCGTCGCAGTGACGTTGCACATGGCGCGCAAGCCCGGCATCACGCGCAGAAAGTGCGCCGCCTTTCACCAATTCCCTGTCTAGCGCGCCCGCCTTCTCCGGCTTAGCCTCGTCGACATAGCCAGCCTGGCGCAATTCGGAAATCCCCATTTCCTGCCGTCTCCCTGAACGCATAAAAACCCAGTTTGTCGGGAATCATGGTTAAGAACGGGTAAATGACTGATTAAGGGAATAGTTTTTACAACCAGAGGTTTAATTACCCCTGGCGCCGTTCACCCATGGAGGCGGCAAAACGCTCAAACAGATAGAAGCTGTCTTGTGGACCCGGGCTGGCTTCGGGGTGGTGCTGCACAGAAAATACAGGCTTTCCGTCCAACCTGATCCCGCAATTCGACCCGTCAAAGAGAGAAACATGCGTCTCGCGTACGTTATCGGGTAACGACTCGCTATCCACTGCGAAACCATGGTTCATCGATGTGATTTCGACCTTTCCGGTCTCTAGTTCCTTAACAGGATGGTTGGCACCATGATGGCCGTGGTTCATTTTCACAGTCCTACCGCCGAGCGCCAGCGCGAGCATCTGATGTCCCAGACAAATGCCAAATACGGGGAGCTCCTGCGCAAGCACACCTTGGATCATCGGAACCGCATATTCGCCGGTAGCTGCGGGATCACCGGGTCCATTGGACAAGAACACGCCGTCGGGGTTTTGGCTCAGCACATCCTCATCTGTCGAGGTAGCCGGCATCACGATGACCTCACACCCGGCACTGGCGAGACACCGCAATATGTTCCGTTTTGCCCCGTAATCGACGGCCACAACGCGGTGGCGTGCCTCTTTTTGACGGACGTAGCCGTCCGGCCAGGCCCAACGCATTTCGTCCCAGCGATAGGATTGCGCACAGGTCACCCGTTTGGCCAGATCGCGCCCCTCCAGCCCGGCAAAACCGCGCGCTTCGGCGACCAGAGCAGCAATATCGAACTGGCCCTCCGGATCGTAAGAGAGGGCAACATGCGGCGCGCCCTGTTGACGGATCGCGCGGGTCAGCCGGCGCGTGTCTATACCACCGATCGCCACCCGGTCTCGACGCGCCAGCCAGTCCGACAACCGTTCTGCGGCGCGCCAGTTACTGGGCTCTGTTGGGTCCCATTTGACGACCATACCCTCGGCGACCGGGTCAGAAGTTTCATCATCCTCCGGATTCACACCGACGTTCCCAATGTGAGGAAAGGTGAATGTCACGATTTGTCCGGCATAACTGGGATCAGTCATAATCTCCTGATAGCCGGTCATCGCTGTGTTGAAGCAAAGCTCTGCAGAGACCATGCCCGTGGCGCCGAAGCCCCGTCCGTAAAACAAGGACCCATCCGCCAAGGCGAGACAGGCGGTCGGCCGATCGTTTGCGCTATCGGATGCTGTCGGAGGTGAAGGCGGCATCGGCGACTCTCCATTGGGCAAATTGACGTCTAAGTAAAAACAGCGCTCCAAGGGGTCAAGGCCTTGCGGAGATATGCCGTGCCGTAAGGTCGCATCGGTGCCCTGCTTGCGCGGTCTGGCGCATTGGGCTAAAGCCCGCGAGCCCGTCTGAGGGCGCCAGCTATCGGAGACAGCTCGACTATGGATTTGCGAAATCGTGTGAGCCAGTCCTTGAAACAGGCAATGAAAGACAAGGACACTTCCCGGCTTGCCACGCTGCGGTTGATCAATGCCGCAATCAAGGATCAGGACATTGCCCTGCGCGGTCAAGGAAACGAAGACGGGGTCACCGATGCGGATATCCTGGCAATATTGGCAAAGATGACCAAGCAGCGGCAGGAAAGCGCCCGGGCTTATGAAGAAGGCGGTCGAATTGACCTGGCCGAGCAGGAGCTCGGCGAAATTGCGATCATCGAGGATTTTCTGCCGCGTCAATTGGACGAGGATGAGATTGCGCAGGCGATCGAGAGCGCAATCGCGCAGGCAGGCGCCGAGAGCCTGCGAGACATGGGCAGGGTGATGGCACAGCTCAAGTCAAACTATGCGGGGCAAATGGATTTCGGTTCTGTCGGCCCAAGGGTGAAGGATATGCTGTCAGGCTAGCTGCCCTAATGTGCCGCGTTGGGCACAGCGCAGGTGGCGCGGCGCAAGGCCTCCGCGATTTCGCCGTAAAGGCTCTTGCGCTCAGCTTCGGATAAAAACGCCCCGATCTCGACCTCGCGCCCATGGCCCGTGAGCGTCACGTAATGTGGAACCGGCCCACCCGTCGGGTGCATATGTACTTTGGCCCAGTAGCTTTCGCATTCCCAGGTCTGTGCGGGTCCGCGTACGTTTGTCCGAACCAGATGGACCGCACCGGGATTTATCCTCAGTTCTTCGCCCATATCAGCATCCTTGTAGGATCTCTGGATTGCGTACCAGATGCCGCCGACGACCAGCGCAAAGAACGGCAAGATACCCCACAAAACCACGGTGCCCAGAACCGAGAGCAACGGCAGGCTGATCATGCCCGCAGTGACCAGAATAAAGATCGCGAATCCGCGTTTCGATAGGGAACGGTAGGGCCAAAGTGTCAGACACTCTTCAGCACCATCGGCGGATTGCTCTGTCGACCAGGAATACGGCATGTTCGTATCTTATCGTGTCGCCTCGAAAGGGAAAGCGCGTCATTTCGCGCACGGTTTGGACGTGTGTCTGTAAAGGCCCATGCGCCGCGATATCAGTTTTCGAGCCAAATTGTCACCGGCCCATCATTGATCAGCGACACTTGCATATCCGCACCTAAGATCCCGGTCCCAACCGGCACGCCGGTCTTGGCCAACGCGGCGACGTATACCTCGTAGAGATGTCGTCCGTCTTCCGGGGCTGCCGCCGCGGAAAAGCCAGGTCGTGTGCCCCCGGCGCGTATCGGCCGCCAACGTAAACTGGCTTATCACCAGAGCGGAGCCGCCCATATCGAGAAGCGAGCGGTTCATCCGGCCCTGCTCATCGCGAAAAACACGCAGTTTAGCGGTCTTCGCCGCCAGCGCTTCGGCCGCGCGTTTGTCATCACCGCGCAAGGCGCAGACCAAAACCAAAAGCCCGGCGCCAATTTGGCCGACACTGTCACCCGCTACCCGAACCTGCGCCTCGCTCACACGTTGTACCAGGGCCCGCATCACGCTCTCCTATTTCGTTGCACGGTTGCTGGCCGTTGCCTGACACCGCAAGCGGCTTGGCCTAGGCAGTACCACAATGATAAATCAGTCGCATGGAACTCGACAGCTTTGTCCCCCGTGGCGCGGCGTCCTTGCGGGTCGATTACGACGGGCCGCCCAAGGATTACTATTTTGTTTTGCTGCCAAAGCTCACGCTGCTGGCTTTCACCTCGGCGATTGAACCGCTGCGCGTCGCCAACCAGGTCTCGGGCAAGGCGCTCTATCGCTGGTTTGTGATGTCAGAAGACGGCGCGGGCGTGATCTGTTCTTGCGGCGTTAACATCAAACCAGACTCAGAGCTGCGGGCTTTACCGAAGGCGGCTCAGGTCTTCATATGTGCCGGGATCGAGCCAAATTCCACGTCAACCGCTACACTGAACCGCTGGCTGGCGCGCCAGGCCGCACACGGTGTTTATCCTGGCGGCATTTGCACCGGAGCTTTCGCTCTGGCCAAAGCCGGACTGCTGACGGATCGACGCTTTACCCTGCATTGGGAAAATCAACCTGCTTTCCGCGAAACCTATCCGGGTCTGGAGCCAACGGGTCACCTTTATGAGATAGACGGCACTTTGCTCACCTGTGGCGGCGGCTCGGCGGCAAGTGACATGATGCTGGAACTGATTGAACGCGATCATGGACCTGCTTTGGCC
>JBCCNY010000133.1:0-8051 GCA_039025595.1 Pseudomonadota bacterium
CTGCGCCCGCCCTGGCCGCCAGGCCCAAACAGACGGCGCCACATAATGCACGACACGTGTCTGGCTTCTGGCCTTCACGATTTTGTCGACACGCAGACAGAAATCCGGGCTGTCGATCCCGATAACAACGTCGGGTTGCGCCGCAAGCACAGCCTCTGCGGTCTGGGCAATCCGGCGTTTGAGATCGAAGTAGCGCGGCAGGATTTCCACCAATCCCATGACGCTCAGTTCTTCCATGTCAAAGAGCGAGCGCAGACCGTGGGCCTTCATCGCGGGGCCACCGACGCCCAGATATTCGGTCTGGGTGAGCGAGGAAAGCCCGGCCATAAGCGCCCCGCCCAGCTTATCGCCAGAAGCCTCTCCGGCGATTACAAAGACTTTCACGCCTTCCGCCCAGGCCGGACCCAGAGGAAAAGCCCGGTCTCTCGAAGGTGCTTTTTGACGGTCGCGCGCTCCAGAACCATAACGCCGTTTTCTTCGATCACAACGCCACGCAAACCAGCGCGGACGGCCCGCAGGATCGTTTCCGGCCCAATCGCAGGCATATCAACGCGGAGCTCCTGTTCGGGTTTGGGCGCCTTGTAAAGCAATCCACCTTGGGCGGATGCCGTTTTCCCCGCCGCCTCTGCTTCGGGTCCTGAAAGCCAATCGGCGACGCTGCCCAGCATATCGCCCATCGCATCCAGCGGGTCGTCTGACATCGATCCTTGCCCCGGCGCAAGCGCGTCCAGCATCGCGTCCGTGCCGCTCTCGTCCTCTTTTGCCAGAACGCGGCCTTCCCGAACTACGACAGCCTGTCCAAGATCTGCCCGTCCCATATCCTGCAGGGCCGCCTCCGCAGCCGCGAGATCAGCCTCGAGATCCTCCGGGATCTTGTTTGTTCCCAACGCTCCCGCGGGCGGCAAGAGATCAGGATCGATATCAGCGGCCCCAATCACCGTAACCCCTTGCTCTTCGATCAGATCGACCAGAACGCGCAAGGTGCCATCATCGCCCTTGGCGATCGCCGCCATGACCCGTGGCACGAGTGGCAGCGTCTCTGCATCCAGCTGCGCTGGATCCACCGCAGGACGACGCACCGCGCCCGCCATGCAGAGATGTGTGACATCCGCCTCGCGCAAAACCTTGAGAAGCGTGCCCAACTGTTCCAAACGGAAACGAAGACGTGGAACCATATCGGAGATATCGCAGGGAAATTGTTCAAGTTCACAAACCAGCGGCACCTCTGCGCGTCCGCGCAGCATCTTCACGAGATGCGAAGGTAACCCTCCCTGCCCCGCGATCAAAGCCAGTTTCATTCCAGGCGTTCCCGGTCTTTGTATGGCTCTTCGGTCATCCAGCGCCAGGTGTGAGAAATGACCGATCGCTGGCGCTCATTACGAAATCAACAATCTCGCGGACATAGTCGCTTTCGGTCTCTTCGCCCAAACGACGGGCGCGATCCTGAAAGGCACCCTCGCCCTGGGCCAGCATCTGGAAGGCGGCGCGCAGGGCGGTGATATCCGAACGCGACACACCGCGACGTTTGAGACCGACCAAGTTCAGTCCGTCCAGAACACCACGCGGTGCCTGCACCAATCCATAGGGGATAACGTCATGGGTTACCATCGTCACCGCACCGATAATGGCGCCGCGTCCGATCCGCACCCATTGATGCACGCCGGACAAGCCGCCGATAATGACTTCGTCCTCAACGATGCAATGGCCGGCCAGAGCGGCATTATTGACGATAATCACCCGGTCACCGACCTGCGAATCATGGGCGACATGGCAGCCTGCCATAAACAATCCGTCATCGCCCACTCGCGTCACCCCGCCGCCGCCGGATGTTCCGGTGTTCATGGTCACATGTTCGCGGACGCGGTTGCGCGCGCCGATAATCAGGCGCGTCTTCTCTCCCTGAAACTTCAGATCCTGGGGGATCTCACCGATGACGGAGAACGGGAAAATCACGGTCTCTTCCCCGATTTCTGTCAGACCAGTGACAACGACATGACTTTTGAGCGTGACACGCGCCCCCAGTCGTACATCCGGTCCAATATGACAAAACGGCCCAATCTCACAGCCCGAACCCAGCTCGGCGCCCGGTTCGACAAAGGCCGTGGGATGAATAAGCGTGTCGTCCGGCGACGCCATAGAGATCATGCCTCCGGTGCCACAATCATTGCGGTCAGTTCCGCCTCGGCTGCCATCTCTCCCTCCACTTCGCCGCGACAGGCAAACCGCCAGACTTTACCCTTGGGAGAACCGCGAAGCGTTTTCACAATGAGCTTCAATTGATCACCCGGCACGACCATACGCCGGAACTTACACTTTTCTATGGACATGAAATAGACGCCTGCATTGCGATCCTCCATACCAAGCGCAACGCCTACCATGACCGCAGCTGTCTGTCCCATCGCCTCCACGATCGTCACGCCGGGCATGATTGGATTATTCGGGAAATGGCCCTGAAAATGCGGCTCGTTGGCTGTCACATTCTTGAGACCAACCGCGCCCTGATACCCGTCTATATCGGTCACGGCATCCACCAAAAGAAACGGATAACGATGAGGCAACAGCCGAAGAATTCGCGCCATATCGGCGCTTTGCATCTCGTTGCTCATGGGCCTCTCCTCGTTTTGCCCGCGCGGCTTATCAAGTTGGCTCGGGGCGGGCAAGCGGCGCGTGCCCACAGTGATTATTCCGACGTATCCGATACATCGTCATCCGTGTCGGATGACGGCGCCGGGTTTACGCTTTCGATGGCGTCGAATGCGGCATCGATGCGGGCAATTGCCAGATCGGTGACATCCACGATATCAGCGCTGAGCAACACGCTCCTTTGATCCAGAACCACCACAGCCCCTGCATCCCGCATCACATCGATCAGAATGGGCTCTACCTGGCGCAGAAAATCACGCGGTGCGCGTTCGCGGTTGCGCTCCAGATCGCGGGCGCGGCGCTCGCTGTCGCGACGGATCTGCTGTACTTTTTCATCGAAAGCATCCGCCAGCGCTCGAAATTCTTCGGGTGAGCTTTCCTCTCGCTGCGCAGTTAGTTCCTGCTCCTCGGCCTCAAGCTCGGCTTCGAGCTGGCGGTTCATGGCAATAAGCGCGTCGCGCTCCTGCTGAACACGCTGTGCGATCGACCGGCCCAAACGGCTCTGCTCAAACAGCCTTTCGGGATCGATCAGGACAATACCGCTTTGAACGACGCCGACATCCTGCGCCTGGACGGGCTCAGGCTGAAAGAGGCTAGCCAACACGCCAAGAGCTATGCCAGCCGCCGAAAGCCGCATCTCAGAAATCCGTGCGCAGCTGAATATCGAACGCGCGCGTGATATCGCCAGGCTCGGTCTGTATCGGTTCGGAGAAGTTCAGACGTAACGGACCGAAGGGCGACTCCCAGAACACCGAGATCCCAATGACATGACGCGCCTTGAAATTCCGCGATTGGACGGCACCAATCGCCTGATCGATGCCCCAGAGTGATCCCACATCATAAAACAAACCGCCTGTGATCCCGAATTCATTCGGCAAGCCGAGCGGGAATTCCACATCAAATTGCGCAGAGGCGAAATAATTGCCCCCCAGAAACTCTCCATTCTGGCTGGGTCCCATACCATTCGCATCAATGCCGCGAATGATCTGTTGCGTATATCGGTCGATTGCGCGGGACGGGTCGCCTCCCAAAAACTCGAGTGCTCCGATCTCAAAAGACGCGCGCAAGGTAATCTCTTCGGAAAAGGCCAGCCGTTGACCGACAAGTCTCAGCGAGGATTCGAGGTATTCCTGATCACCGCCGACGCCGGCAAATTCGAGACCTGCCTCGAACAAAACGCCGGCGTCGGGATTAAGCCCTGTTCTGCGCGTATCATATGTATACCGCGTGCCAATGGCGCTCGAGAAACTGCCGCCTTGCGCCGTTTCCGCCTCCAAGGTTGGCGAATTGCCAAAATAGTCGTTCATTTCGCGATATTCAGCATTGTAGAAGACTTCTAG
This sequence comes from Pseudomonadota bacterium, assembly GCA_039025595.1. Lineage (GTDB taxonomy): Bacteria > Pseudomonadota > Alphaproteobacteria > Rhodobacterales > Rhodobacteraceae > Roseovarius. Next base: position 3,984 of record JBCCNY010000133.1, read on the forward strand.
GCGGCTTGTATCGTCGAGCGGGAAGCTCAAAGCTGGGCGAAATGTGCCGATAATCGTGTCAAAAGAAGCGTCGTTTTGCTGGTCGGTTTCGATCAACGAGGTCCCGATGCTGAAAACGACGTCCCGGCCCAAGAAAGCAGGTTCAGCAAATGAAAGATTGAAATTGGCAGTCTCGGCCGAGGCCGCGATATTCGCCCTGACTTGCTGTCCACGGCCCAGGAAATTCCGTTCTGTCAAACCGATGGCGAGGCCCAGGCCGTCCTGTGAGCTAAAGCTACCACCAAAGGACAGACTGCCGGTTGTGGTCTCTTCTACATCGACATCGACGATCACCTGATCCGAACGCGACCCCTCCCGGGCATTCACGTCGGAGGATGCGAAATATCCAAGCGCCCGGATGCGTTCGGCGGCCTGCCGGATCTGGCGCGGGTTAAAGGGATCGCCCTCAACGGTATCGAATTGCCGCCGGATCACGCGATCGAGAGTTGTTGAGTTCCCTTCAATATCGATCCGCTCCACAAAAACCCGCGGGCCGCGCACAAGCTGGAATTCGATATCCAGCGTCAGATCACGGTCGTTACGGGTAATCACGGGTTCAGCGCGCAGAAAGTCGATCCCCTCCTGGATTGCCAGGCGTTCCATCCGGGCAATAGAGCTTTCGACGAGGGTGGGAGAGTAAACAACTCCGGGCTTTATCTTTAGGGCGTCCTGGAATTGCGCGGCATCCGCCTCGGCCATCTCACTCACTGTCGTGATCTCACCAAAACGAAACTGCTGCCCCTCTTGGACATTAAAGGTAACAAAATAAGCGTCACGCTCACGCGCCAGCTCTGCATTTGTGCCGGTGACGCGAAAATCGACATAGCCGCGGGACAGATAGAAATCGGTCAAAAGCTGAATGTCGAATTCGATACGATCAGCGATGAACGTGTCTTGTGCGATCAACGCGCGCAGTAGACCGGCCTGCTTGCTCTGGATAACCCGACGCAGGCGCCGATCCGAATATGCTCTATTGCCGACGAAACTTATGCGCTGAATCTCGATAGGAGCGCCTTCAAAAATCTCAAAGACCAGATCAACGCGGTTGTCACTTCGGCGGATGACCTTGGGCGTGATCCGGGCAGATATCCGGCCGTTTTGTTCGTAGGCCTCGGTCAGGATCACCACGTCGCGCTCGGCGCGGGTCGGACTGAAGACCTGACGCGGTTCGCTTTCGATGAACCCCGCGAGATCCTCATCATCGATGCGGGTGTTGCCTTCGAAAGCGACCCTGTTGATTGTCGGAAATTCGACCACACGAATGACCAAAGTGCTACCCCGAGGTTCTACTTCCACTTCCTCGAAAAATCCGCTTTCGCGAATACGACGGGACGCATCGTTGAGCTGCCCTGCCGTCACCGTTTCGCCGCTGGCAATTCCCGCCTGAGTGAGGATCGTGCCATCCTCGATCCTCTCGTTTCCCTCGATCGTGACCGAGTTAAATCGGAATGTGTCCTGAGCGTTGGCCTGGCCGGAGGTAACACTCACTAAAAACACGAGGAAAATTTGGAAAAGTATGACCGGAAGACGTACTTTCCAGCTTGCCCGATTAGGGGTCTGCTCGCCCCGCGTAAACATTTCAGACATTCGCCCACCAAGGTTGTCTGCTTATTTTGACACAGCAGTACCCATTCTGTTCTTGGTTGTCAAAACGACTGTTGCCTGACGAGCAGGCAACCCATGCCAAACTTGCCAGGAGGCAGACTTTTCAGTAAACGAGCGATCCTACGAAGGCGCCCGCCCATAGAGCCAAACCTACGGTGGCGAAATAGAGAACGCGATCCCAGTTGAGACGCATAAGTAACGTCGCAACTCGAATGCCTCGTGGGCTGTCACGCAGCGCAGCTTTTCTCATAGCGCAACGGTATTCTGAAAGTTGGGCGCGTGTGAGATAGAAATATGGCCAAAAGATGGCCTGGGTTGCGCCCGTTTTCTTGAGCGTCAGAAACTTGGTCAGCTACTTACTAGGGGGCAAACAGACTATATCGCCCTAGGGGCAGAAAATATCGTTGAACAAGGCAAAGACCATAACGCTGAGGATAAGCGTCAGGCCGACGCTCATCATAACTTTCAACGCGCGTTCGCTCGGCGGTTTTCCTGCCACCGCTTCGTAGGCGTAAAACAAAAGATGACCGCCATCCAGCACCGGCACCGGGAACAGATTAAGCAATCCAACGGCGGTGGATAACACCGCGATAAACCAGATGAAGCTCTCGATACCCTGGCTGGCCATATTGCCAGAAACCTCGGCGATACCGATCGGACCAGACATATTACAACTGCTTATGGCGCCAGTGACCATATGATAGAGGCCAGAAATCGAGCCTGAGATCACAGACCAAGTCTGGACAACAGCATCGCCAGTTGCATCGAGCAATCCGCGCGATGTGGTTTGTAATTCAAATGGCATGCCGCCGGTAATCCCGATCCGCCAATGGGTTTCGAACCCGCCATCCTCGCTTGGCTCATCAGAGCGCCGCGGCGTGAGTGTCAAATCGAGCGTCTCGCCCGCGCGCCAAACCGCCAGATCCAAGGACCGCCCATCTGATGTTTCGACGACCTCGCGCAACTGGTTAAAGGCGTAGATTTCAGATCCCTCCACGCCGGTAATAACGTCGCCCTGGCGCAGCCCTGCATCGATCGCCGCCGATCGGGGGACAAGCCCCGAGACAAGGTTTGGCGAAATTTGAGGCCCTGCGACGTTTATAAGTTGTCCGTCGCGGCGCACGGCGTAGTCCAGCAGACCTTGCTCGGGCATCGCCTGCGTGAACGCATCGAAATCCATCTCCGGGTCGGTTAGATCCGGGAACTCAACCCCCTCGATCGCGACCAGTTCATCCCCGGACCGCAATTCGACCCCACTGAACGGCAGCGCTGTCAGTTTATCAACGACATAGGGTGGCTCTATTTTGCCCTGGCCCAGCATCACGGCACCAAAGACGGCAATCGAGAAAATGAAATTGAATATAGGTCCAGCCGCCACGGTCAGGCTCCGCGCCCAAAGCGGGGCGCCAATCATCGTTTGGCGGCGGATTTCCGGTGGCATTGCCTCTACCGTGCTATCACCCGTTGCGCTGGCCATATCGGCATCGCCGAGGAACTTCACGTATCCGCCAAAAGGAAGCGCCGCGATCTGCCACCGCGTACCGTGTTTGTCGTTGCGCGCCAGCAAAACGGGTCCGAAACCAATTGAAAAGACCTCTGCTTTGATCCCGCACCAGCGGCCAACGATGTAATGGCCATACTCGTGGATCGCCACGATCACCGAAAGCGCCGCGACGAAGGCGACCACGATAAAGAACAGATTTCCGAATTCAGCGATCAGGGGCATAATTGTCCGGCTGTGTTGCTTCGACAAAGGGCGACGGGCATTGCGGTGGCAGATGGTTCTCGAAGCGACCTGTATCAAGTGTTGAGCGCAAAGCACTACGATAAAATCGTCGCAAATTCCGGCAAGTGTGGTGCGATCGTCTCATTGCGCGCCCGTTATGCAAGCCCAGGCAAAAGCCCTGCGGCCTTAAATCCGAAGGCCGCTGCACTGGCGCCTAGCATGGCGTCGAATCGATCGAAAACACCGCCATGGCCGGGAATAAGCCTCGAGCTGTCCTTGACCCCCATCCGGCGTTTCAGGGCGCTTTCGGCAATATCGCCGAGTTGGCCCGCGAAACTCACGATGACTGAGATCGGAACCAGCGACCACCCCCAATCCAGCACCGGCATAAAGACTGCGCCAACAAGCGCTGCGGCGACCCAACCCGCGCCCGTGCCGCTCCAGGTCTTTTTGGGGCTCACAGCGGGCCAGAACTTGCGACCACCGATATGACGACCCGCGAAATAGCCCGCGATATCGGTCGCAATAACCACAACGATCAGCCAGACAACCCAGGTCATGCCGACACCCGTACGCATCAAGAGCATCGAAAAAGCCCCAAGCAAAACCCAACAAACAATGATGCAAAACCTGGCTTTATGCGCAAGTGCTTGCCCGGCTGCCACAAGACCGAGCGCAAGTATAACCGGCGCGATATA
>JBCCNY010000134.1:0-8042 GCA_039025595.1 Pseudomonadota bacterium
CATCACGCAGGCGGATCTGACCACAAGCCTTGTCGTGGGCGCTCTGGCACTCATCCTGATGATTGTGTTCTGGAAGGAATTCACGCTGCGGACGTTCGATCCGGTGCTGTCCACGATGCTCGGCTTTCGGGCGCGGGTCATTGACACGCTGATGTTCTCCACCATCGTCATTGCGATTGTGATCGGCGTGAAGGCGGTGGGGTTCGTTCTGATGGTGGCCTTTATCGTGACACCGCCCGCGGCGGCCCGGCAATGGACCAACTCCCTGACAGGAATGGTCATCCTTTCGGCCGTCTTTGGCGGACTTGGAAGCGGGCTCGGTGCCTATCTCTCGATCTCCATGGGTAATGTGCCGACCGGGCCGGTCATCTGTCTGGTGCTTTTTGCGATTTTCCTGGTGTCACTTCTCGCCTCGCCGAAGCGGAGCGTGGTCGTAACGGCCTTGCGTCGGGTCCGGGCGCGAAAGGCGTTGATGCGCGAGTTCAACACCGGAGGCAGCAACCCATGAGCTATGTTCTGGGCGTTGTACTTCTCGCCTGCGTGACCGCGCTGGCTTGCGCGCTACCGGGCGTGTTCGTCGTGTTGCGCAAAAACTCTATGATCGTAGATGGCATTTCACATGCTGTGCTGCCGGGGATCATCGTAGGCTTCGCCGTGACGCAGGACCTGAACTCTCCCATATTGATTCTCGGTGCTGCGCTGGCCGGATTGCTTGTTGTGCTCGGCAATGAGTGGCTATCTGATACCGGGTTGCTTGCCGGAGACGCCCCGCAAGGTCTGATCTTTCCAGCCCTCTTTGCGGGGGGCATTATCCTTGTCAGCATGGACTTTCAGCACGTCCACCTGGACACCTATGCCGTCCTCGTCGGCGACCTTAACCTCGCGGCCTTTCCCGCTCTTGTCGTGAACGGCGTGAATATCGGTCCGCAATACCTCTACACGATGCTAGGCGTGCTCGCCGCGAATACGGTCTTCATCCTTTGGTTTTACCGAAAGCTGAAACTCACCACGTTTGACCGGCAGTTTGCCGACGTGCTCGGCATGCGGACCCGACTGCTGAACACGGCCTTCATGTTCCTCGTCTCCGTGACGGTTGTCGCGGCCTTCAAGGCTGTGGGCGCGATACTCGTGGTCTCGCTTCTCGTGGCCCCGGCTGCGACCGCGCAACTCATCAGCAAACGTCTGTCCATGATGATCGCTCTCGCGGCAGTTATTTCTGTTGTTGGCGCGATCGCCGGCTTTGGGATCGCGTATGTTCTGAACACCGGCACCTCGGCGGCCATGGCCGTTTTCTACGGTGTTCTGTTCGTCGCGGTCGCCAGCATCGAAAAGTTTGTCACGCAGATCCGCCGTAAACGACATGCAAAGGAAAGCGATGTCGCACGCGCCACTGCACCGATCCGTCCCATCGCGGGAGAATAGCCAAGGAAAAAAGGCCGCTTATCCACATCCATGTGATCATGTGACCGTGCCGGATCGTTGTGGCGGCTCGCACGCGGAGATGATGCCACAGGACCCATTTTAAACAACACAAATCCAGACACTTCCAGGCGACTGCGCGTTGTTTCCGCCGTTTCGTGGCTCGATGCGTTCGGGGTCGGTAGGGTCTGGGCAGGTGCAGGGGGTTCAACTCCAAAGAGGGAGACTTAGGCGGCGAGGCGCGTACGTTTTCTGACGTCGTATGCGACGTTGGAGAAAAAACCAAAGACAACGCCGACAACACATGTTTCGAAAATGCGGGTATCTAAAAGAACGTCGTTGCCCTAGCGCCTTGGAATGTCGACGTCTTTGGCGATTGATCGCCTCCGCTCCTGTCGAGACTTACAGCAAACCTAGCGGACGGGTCCGGCAGGACTGGCTGGATCTGACTTGGTAGGCTATGACACTTCCGCCGACACATTGCGGTCGGTGAAACTCATACCCAAAACCCGATACAACTCTATGACCGAGACCTTCGCAGCGACACATCCAGATGATCCACATCGCCTTGGCCGCAGCCACTGGCTTCGCGCCGCAGTGCTGGGGGCGACAGACGGTATCGTGTCGATTTCATCGCTTCTGATCGGTGTTGCAGCGGCGGTATCGGCGACCGATATCGTTCTGGCCACCGGTGTGGCAGGCGTGGTGGCGGGTGCGATGTCGATCGCGGCCAGCGAATATATCTCTGTCTCGTCGCAAGCCGATATCGAGCGCGCCGAGATTGAACGCGAAAGGCGCGCGCTCAGAGAGGATCCAAAAGGCGAACTTGCAGAAATGGCCGCGATCTGGCGTGAACGTGGTCTCAGCCCGGCAACCGCCGATCAGGTCGCACGGGAGTTAACCGAAAACGGCGGGTTAGAGGCACATCTCCGCGACGAAGTCGGTCTCTTGGACCTCCATTCGGCAAGCCCCAAGCGAGCCGCCTTGGCATCCGGATCGGCATTCGCCTGCGCCGCTCTTCTTCCGCTGGCCGCCGCCCTGTTTGCACCTGCTGGGTTCATCGTGGCCAGTGTCCTTGTGGCAACGCTGGTAGCGCTTTTTTTTCTGGGGGCGCTTGGGGCCTGGACCGGGGGGGCACCGATTGCGCCGGCCATGGTACGGACGGGCCTCTGGGGCACCGTGGCCATGGCCGCAACATTTGTAGCGGGATCACTTGTCGGGGCTATCGTCGTCTGAACGCAAGGGATTAGAAATGACATCCGCTGCGGATACCGTCGTTGGACACGCGGCGGGAGAAAACCGGTGCGATGATATGCGCCTGATGCGTTACATAAACGGTGAGTATGATTTGGATCTTGATTGAGACGGGGCCATGTTTGCGCGTTGACAGCCATCGCGATCCTGATTTTCGGGGTTCGCGGAATTCGAAACTCTCATAACTTCTAGCCATTGGCTCCGAATTCATCGGAATTGTGAAAGAGCGCATCATAGTTCTGGCTTCGGCTGCGGTCAGAGTTTTGCCTTTCGCTTCACCGAGACGTCCCTAGAGTTGTGGTCTGGCGACAGGTGCGGCGGTCTGGACGACAGGTCCGAACGGATCCCAAGGCTGTCCAATTGACCACTCGTCCCCTGATCGCAAGCGCCGTGACCATCTCCAGCGGCGGGATGCTGCTGTTCGAGTTCATTTACGGACGATGCGATAACGATGAATAAAGCCGGGTAGGTATGGGCAACCGTCTACGCCTGTAAACCGGGTGGGTTTCGCAAGTGTTGCGGGTCGGAAAGTCTTACGATCACACCCAACCCGACGCAAAACGATATCTCCTGGTCATGATCAGGGTGGCTCTACCGTATGTAAGCCAGATGCCCGGTGCTCGGCTTGGTAAGAAGTACGATTAGCCTTAGCTTTGAACCATAACTAACTGAAATAATTTAAACTATGGCGGAAGAGGTGGGATTCGAACCCACGAGACGGTTTCCCGCCTACTGCATTTCGAGTGCAGCGCCTTCGACCACTCGGCCACTCTTCCGTTCCATCGGCCCGCCGAAGTCCATGCACAAAGCGATGGTCGCCGAACCTTTGCTTGGCTTTCGCCAGGTCCCTGCTTTCCTTTGAAGTTTTCGTCGCAACACAAAATGCTCAAAGGTTTTTTGAGACCGTCTGTTCGACCATTCCTGCACGTCTTCAATGCGGTCTGGCTGGAGCGTCTAATTGGCTTTGTCCAGACTGACAAGGGCCTTGGAGGCACGTTTAAACTCTGAGTTCAGGCAGGCGACGGTGAAATCGCTCGGGTTCGATAATATATAGCTTTGGGATTGTCTCGGCCTTGAATTCGCTTAGGCTTTGGTTCACCGGATGAGAGATGTACAGCATGAGCCCTATGGCATTACCAAATGGTGTCCTTACTCTGCGCGCAGGCACGGCATGCGTTGCAGCCTTCTTGACAGGTGCGTCACCAGTCATTGCGGACAACCAAAATGATCTGATCGACGCACTCCGCATCCAAGACACTGTGACAATCATGCGGAACGAAGGTCTGCAATATGCCGGTGTCCTCGGTGACGAAATGCTCGGAGAGGGGGCAGTCGCAGGATGGGCGGGCGTCGTGTCGCGAATCTATGATGTCGACAAGATGACGGTCATTATCACGGATGAGTTGAATTCGGCACTTTCGGATCAGAATGTAACGGATGTCACGGCCTTTTTCACTTCGGATCTGGGTCGAGAAATCATAGATCTGGAGCTGGCTGCTCGCGAGGCGATGACCGATGAAGACGTCGAAGAGGCCGCCAACGAAGCCTTTGATGCCGCGCGCGACGCGTCGAACTGGCAATATGAGCAGATTGTGGAATTGATCGAGGATAGTGATCTGGTTGAATTCAACGTCATGGGCGCGCTCAATTCCAATCTGGCTTTCTATCGCGGACTGGCAGATGGCGATGCACTGGAAATCAGCGATGAGGAAATTCTGGCAGACGTGGCTTCGCAACAGACGGAGATCCGCGACGAATCAGAGGCATGGCTCAGCGCCTATATGCTTATGGCCTATCAGTCGCTGTCGCCCGAACAGCTGGCGCGTTATGCCTCGCTCTACCGCTCTGATCAGGGTCAGATCGTGAACAGCGCGATATTCCAGGCCTATGATCAGATGTATGAAGAGCTTTCCTATCTTCTGGGTCGGGCGGTGGCGGATCAGTTGCGCGGACAGGACCTCTAGCCCCGCCAGCCCCGTTGCATCTATTTCGGTCGCAGATCTCAATCGCGGCTTGACAGACTGCGCGCGTCTATGGATAAGCCCGCGATCTGGGTGTCTCTGTTTAGACGGCCTGTTTAATACCGTCCGAGAGGACGCGCTGTTCGAGGTGGCTGTAAGGCCGGAACGCGGACCAAAGTCCGGACCACAGGACGCGGAGCAAAAGGAAGATGACGATGTTTGCGGTTCTCAAGACCGGCGGCAAGCAATACAAAGTTCAATCGGGCGATACGCTTCGGGTTGAAAAGCTTGCAGCGGAGGCTGGAGAGAAAGTCCAGTTCAACGAAATTCTCATGATCGGCGGCGAGGCAACAACGATTGGCGCGCCATTTGTCGACGGCGCAGCCGTGCAAGCTGAGGTTCTCGAACAGATCAAAGGCGACAAGGTGATCCACTTTGTGCGCCGTCGGCGCAAGCATTCCAGCAAGCGCACAAAAGGTCACAGACAGCAGCTCACCTTGTTGCGGGTGACCGATATTCTAGACACTGGTGCCGGCAAGACCGGGGTCAAAGCTGCCCTTGGTGCTGGGTCTGTCGTGGCTGACGCGCCAGCGGCGCCTGCCAAGCAGGCCGCAAAGGCAAAACCGGCAAAAGCAAAGAAAGAAACCCCGCCGAAAGCAGAGGGGAGCAAATCCAAAGCCCCTGCTGGCGGCGATGATCTCAAGCAGCTTTCGGGCGTGGGTCCGGCGCTGGAGAAGAAACTGCTAGCAGGCGGTGTGACGTCCCTTGCCCAGATCGCGGCCTGGACTGAGGCCGATATCGCAGAGTTTGACGAAAAGCTGTCTTTCAAAGGCCGGATCGAGCGCGAAGGCTGGGTCGAACAGGCCAAAGAACTGTCGAAAGGCTAAGGAGAAACGCAATGGCACACAAAAAAGCGGGCGGGTCATCCCGCAATGGTCGCGACTCCGTTGGACGCCGTCTTGGCGTCAAGAAATACGGTGGTGAGGCGGTCATCCCGGGCAACATCATCGTCCGCCAGCGCGGCAACAAGTTCTGGCCGGGCGAGGGCGTGGGTCAGGGCAAAGATCACACGCTTTTCGCGACTGTGGAAGGTGCGGTGAAATTCCACAAGGGTATGAAAGGCCGGACATTTATTTCGGTTTTGGCAACCGTCGAGGCGGCTGAGTAACCACTCTAGAGTGCGCCGGTCTTATTGTTTGGGAGACGACGCGCGAGACGCGGTTGGAGGAAACAAAGCTCCGAGGTTTACGTCGAGTGCGAACGTTGAGCTTGTAGGAAAGCCGACACATTCCCATGTCAGGAAGGACTTGAAAGCTCATCGCATAGTGGTGGCCTCTGCAATTTGGCCATTAACGGGACGTTCAACGTTTTTGCGCTAACGCTCCGCGCTCGGTGAAAGCCATTCCGTCGACCAATGTGCTTTTGGAGGAGGAAGCGCATGAAACTTGAAACCATTGAGCAAGCCCCACTTGTCGATGCGGGAGCGTTTGATCTTCGTGCTCTTCGGGATTCTGATGCCGGGCTGATGACGCTGTATTGCGCGGATTCTCGTGTGGCGATGAACACCACGTCCATTCCCCATCCACTACCGCCCGGCGCGTCAGAGGCGTTTATCTCGCGGGTCGTAAAAACTGATGAGCCTGAAGATGTCTGGGCGATGGATGCCTCGCGTCAGGGCGGCGCCGAAGTTATGGGGCTAATCTCTCTGGAGCGGATGGAAGGAAATCACTCCGAGATCGGTTATTGGGTGGCGCCAGCGTTTTGGAATACTGGCATCGCGTCTGCCGCAGTAGAAGCCATTTTGAAAGCCAACCCGCAGAATGCCAGCACGATCTTTGCCAGCGTATTTCAGGATAACCCGGCCTCGGCGCGGGTCCTAACCAATTGTGGGTTTCAATATCTTGGCGATGCGGAAAGTTACTCGGTAGCGCGCGGAGCGATGGTGCCAACCTGGACATACTCGTTCCATTGCGGCTGACCGCGGCACCTAAACACGTCACCTGAACATTCAACCTCGCCTGAAGCTGAAGAAAGTGGGCTGACCACGCGCATCGCCCAACCGCCGCACTTGAGCCGCGCGGGGTTTCACAGTATCGCGCCTGAGGTGAGCGACCCGGAACCCCGCGATGAAGTTTCTAGATCTGGCCAAAGTTTATATTCGCTCGGGCAGCGGCGGGAACGGCTGCATCAGTTTTCGCCGCGAGAAATACATCGAGTATGGCGGACCTGATGGCGGTGATGGCGGCACGGGCGGATCGGTTTGGGCCGAGGCAGTGGACGGGCTTAACACGCTCATTGATTTTCGCTATCAGCAACATTTCTTTGCCGATAATGGCAGGCCCGGCATGGGCAGACAGCGCAGTGGGGCCAATGGAAATGATATCGTGCTGCGCGTGCCGGCGGGCACAGAGATCCTCGATGAGGATCAGGAAACCGTGCTGGCCGATCTGACGGATGTAGGCGCGCGGGAACTCCTGGCTCGAGGCGGCAATGGCGGTTGGGGCAATTTGCGGTTCAAATCCGCGACCAATCAGGCGCCGCGCCGGTCCAATCCCGGCCAAGACGGGGTGGAGCGTACGTTGTGGCTGCGTCTGAAACTTATTGCCGATGCCGGGCTGGTGGGGCTGCCCAATGCCGGGAAATCGACCTTTTTGACCGCCACCTCCAATGCGCGCCCTAAAGTGGCCGATTACCCGTTTACAACGCTGCACCCGAACCTCGGGGTGGTTGGTGTCGATGATACCGAGTTTGTGCTCGCCGATATTCCGGGTCTGATTGACGGCGCGTCCGAAGGCAGGGGTCTGGGTGATCTCTTTCTGGGTCATGTCGAGCGTTGCGCGGTTCTGTTGCATTTGGTGGACGGGTTATCGGGTGATCTGGTCGCCGATTACACCACGATTGTGCAGGAGTTGGCTGCCTATGGCGCGGGGCTTGACACGAAACCGCGTATCGTCGCGCTGAGTAAGATCGACACCTTGGATAAGGAGGAACGCGCCTTTCTCCAAGCGGAAGTTGAGGCGGTTGCCGACGCTCCCGTTCACCTTGTTTCCGCCGTATCGGGAGAAGGGATGACCGATCTGCTCCGTGCCTTGCGCGACAGGATCGGGGCGGATCGACAGCAAGCCGAAAGCGCGGCGCAGGAGGCGGGTCCGTGGCGTCCTTAAGTGAGGCCAAACGCCTGGTCGCGAAAATTGGCTCGGCCTTGCTCGTTGATCGCGCATCTGGTCAGTTGCGCGCCGATTGGTTGCGCGCGCTGGCAGAGGATGTGGCGCGCCTTCATGCGGCCGGCAAAGCCATCATTTTGGTCTCTTCGGGATCTATTGCGCTCGGCCGGGGTGTGCTGGGTCTGGGGAGCGGTCCACTGACGCTGGAGGCCAGTCAGGCCGCCGCCGCAGTGGGACAGATCGA
>JBCCNY010000135.1:0-7966 GCA_039025595.1 Pseudomonadota bacterium
CAATGCGGGCAGCAAGCTGCGCGACAGAGGGTGCAGGGAGGCCGATGCCAGCGTCTTGAGGATCGCCCGTTCACCCGCATCGAGCGTCGGGGGCACTTCCAGTGCGCTGTCTGTAAGCGTGCCGGTCTTGTCGAAAAACACCGTGTCGACCTCGGCCAGACGTTCGAGCGCCGTCTCGGACTTGACCAGAACACCCATACGAAAAAGCCGTCCTGTTGCTACGGTCGACACGGCGGGAACGGCCAGACCGAGCGCACAGGGGCAGGTAATGATCAAGGTCGAGATGGCGATGAGCGCGGCCTTGTGAAAATCGCCCGTTGCCCAGGCCCAACCGACAAAGGCTGCAAAGGACAGGCCATGGACAAGCGGCGCATAAAGCTTGGCCGCCCGGTCGGCCAGCGCGGTGTAACGGTTGCGCGCTGCCTCAGCCATCGAGGCCAGATGCACCATGCGCCGCAGGCTGGATGCCTCGCCCACCGCGCGGGCTTCGATTGTGATGGGGCCAGTGAGAGCGACTTCTCCAGCCGAAAGCGTGGCGCTGCTTGTGACCGAAACCGGATCGCTTTCCCCGGTGAGTGCTGACCGATCGAGCTGCACTCTGTCCGAGATCAGAACGCCGTCTACAGGAACGCGGCTGCCTGCGGCCAGCCAGAGCTGGTCGCCAACGACGATATCGTCGATCGAGCGGCTGACCCGTTCGCCATCCTCGATCCGGGTGACGCGGCGCGGCTCCAGCGCGGCCAGATCCGAGGCGGCCGAACGGGCCGCGCTGCGCATCCGCGCCTCGAGCACGCGTCCACCCAGCAGGAAGAAAGTCAGCGAAAGGGCTGCATCGAAATAGGCGTGCTCGCCGCTATTCATTGTCTCATAGAGCGAAATGGCGCAGGCCAGCAGGATCGCCAATGAGATCGGCACGTCCATGTTGAGCTGCCAGCGGCTGAGCGCGCTGCGGGCGCTCACGAAGAAAGGTTTGGCGCTGTAGATCGCTGCGGGGATCGCGATCATGGCGGCGATCCAGTGGAAGAGATCGCGCGTGGCATCGCTTGCTCCGGACCAGACGGCCACGGAGAGCAGCATCACATTCATCATCGCAAAGCCAGCTACGCCTAGGCGCATCACCAGGTCGCCGTCATCGGATGCGCCAGAGGTCGCACGTGCCTCGTGCGCCTCAAAACCACGTGCGTTGAGCGCGGCGATCCACGGCGCAGGATCGGCACCAGGCTCGGCTGCGATGGAGACCCGCTTGCGACTGAGGTTGACCCGCGCGGCGGTGATCCCAGGTTGCGCCATTAGCGTGCCCTCGACCTTATGCATGCAATCGAGGCAGTGGATCGTGGGCAGGATCAGATCATGTGTCGGCACATCTGGCATGCGCCCGCCGGCGCCAAGCGCGCGATCTGTGCCGGCGCAACCCGGGCAGGCTGTGGTTGCGACGCTCATCGTATGCTCTTCACGATGACGCGCTGGCGGAAGGGGGTGCCGTCAGCGGCGCGGGCCTCAAGCCGCAGGTTCCAATTGCCGGGATCAAGATCGGGCATCATGGCCACGAAAGCGCGACCGTCATGGCGAAAGTCCGGTGACAAGTCCTGATAGACATGCGTGGCCCGGCCCATCGTGGCCTTTGTGATCACAGGCACAACTGGCCCGTGGAGATCGTCTATATAGAGGGTGAGCGTGTCGTCCTGCAACGCGGCCGAGACCTGCCAGCCCAACGCATCCTGCGCCGCTTTCTCAGCCTGAAAGGTCTGGCTGGCAGCGAAGGAATTGCGCACCTCCAGTCCTGGAAAGGTCGCCACCGCGTTATAGGCCAGCGTGAGATTGACGCTGATGATGATCGAAAACCCGGTGACAAACATCGCCAGTACATGCCAGCCGGTCAGTCGTTTCATCCTCATGGGTCAGTTCCTCCCGTTGAAAATGGTATTGGTGCCCGCGCGTGCATCGCTGGCAACATCCTCGATCCAGATCGAAATCGACGTGACTTCGGCTGTTGCGGCGGGCAATTGCGGCCCAGCGACCACGTAAACGCGCGCCACCATTGTTTCATTGGCGGGCACGATCACATGGTTGAGTTCGGGCCCGGGGGTTTCGACTTCGAGCATGAGCGCGGCCTCAGCATTCAGGACGATCTCGAATTGCCGATCATCCCCGGTCAAGTTCTTGAGCCGCAGCGTATAGGCGTTGCGGATCGATCCGTCAGAGAGCACGATGAATTGCGGATTGCGAACCTTCTCGACCGAAATGTCCAGATCCGCGCGGATGAAGAGCGCCCACACCATAGCAAGTCCAAAAGCCGCCCAAAGCGCGAAATAGATCATCGTGCGTAGGCGAAAGATATGTTGCCAAGCGGGGCGCGGCGCCTCTCCAGCGCGTTCGCGGCCTTCGTCAGAAAGCGCGAGATAGTCAATGAGCCCGCGTGGCTTTCCGATCTTGGCCATAATGTCGTCGCAGGCGTCGATGCAAAGCCCGCAGGTGATGCATTCCAGCTGTTGGCCGTCGCGGATATCTATGCCCATCGGACAGACGTTGACGCAGGCCATGCAGTCGATGCAATCGCCGCGTGGCGCGGCGTTTTCGGCCTTCACATGCTTGCCGCGCGGCTCACCGCGCCAGCCGCGATACCCGATGGTGAGCGTATCATCATCCATCATCGCGCCCTGAATACGCGGCCAGGGGCACATGTAGATGCAGATCTGTTCGCGCATGAAACCACCGAAGACAAAGGTGGTCGCCGTCAGGATCGCCACCGAGCTATAGGCCACCAGGGGCGCCTGCAGCGTCACAAGGCTCACCGCCAAGGTGGGCGCATCAGCAAAGTAGAAGACCCAGGCACCGCCGGTCGCAACGGAGATCAGTAGCCAAGCCGTCCACTTGGTCAGGCGAAGGCGGATCTTTCGGGCGTCCCACTTGGCCTTAAGCAGACGGATGCGCGCATTGCGGTCACCCTCGATCCATCGCTCCACCGCGATAAACAGATCGGTCCAGACCGTCTGCGGACAGGCATAACCGCACCAAACCCGGCCAAGCGCCGACGTGAAGAGGAAAAGCCCCAGCCCCGCCATGATCAACAGACCGGCCACAAAGTAGAATTCGTGAGGCCAGATCTCGATCATGAAGAAATAGAACCGTCGGCCGGCCATATCGAGCAGCACCGCCTGATCCGGCAGGTTTGGCCCCCTATCCCAGCGGATCCAGGGCAGGATGTAGTAGATTCCAAGCATACCTGCCAAAAGCCACCATTTCATCGTGCGGAAGAATCCAGAGACCCGACGCGGGAAAATCGGGATTCTCGCGGCGTAAAGCGAGGGTGGCGCTGAATGTGTCGGTTGGCTGGCCATCGCTGGTTTTTCCTGTTCGCACGGTCACCGTGCCGATGAGACGCAACAACTGCATTGATCTGGGTCAACAGGACGAACTCCAGGCCTGCGACATGACCCCGCACCCCCGCCGTGGTGTTCAGCCGTTTGATTTCGAGCGACCGGAGGATCTCAGAAAAGAAACCCCGGCCCCACCATGGTGCGAACAGGGCGGGGGCCGGGGATGGCCGTGGGGGTCAAATGGCCTCCCGTAAAGGCCACAACCACGGCGGTCGGAAGGATTCAGAGAAGGGGTCCGCCTATTCTCCGCCTCCCAGTTGGTGGAGGTAAAGCGTCACCGCTTTCACCTCGGATTCGTCAAGGCGCAGGCCCATCGCGGGCATAACGCCAAATCGGGAATAGGTGATTGTTTCGATCAGAGTGTCGCGATCCCCGCCATAGAGCCAGATCGCATCGTTCAGCGCCGGCGCGCCCATATCGCGGATGCCCTCGCCCAAATCTCCATGGCATGAGGCGCAATTGTCGAGGAAAACATCGGTGCCGGTCGCAGCCAGTGCCGCATCATGTTCTTGGCTGGAGATCGACAGAACATATTCCGCAGCGGCGAGTATCTCTTCGTTTTCTAAAATCTCACCGAAGGCAGGCATTTCCGACCAGCGCGCGTCGACATCCTGTTCGTTGCGGATGCCGTGACGGACGGTGTACTCGATCTCTTCGAGCGTGCCCCCCCAGAGCCACGCATCGTCGATCAGATTAGGATAGCCGACAAAGCCGGCCGCGCCCTGACCATGGCACTGCGAGCAATGCGCCCGAAACACGGCAGCTCCACCCGCGACGCCGTATTGATGTGCGGGATCATCGGGGGCCAAAGTAGACAAATCGGCAGCGGCGAGCTGCGCGCTGACCTCTGCATTGGCGGCATTGACCGCGGCGATATCCTCGGCGACCTGGGCACGGGTCGAATAACCCAGCAATCCGCCAGTGGCCTGATTGATGAGCGGCCAGGCGGGATAAGCGATCGTATATCCAATGCCCCAGACGATCGTGGCATAGAACGTCCAAAGCCACCAACGGGGTAAGGGGTTGTTGAGCTCTTTGATACCGTCCCATTCATGGCCAGTTGTGTCGATGCCGGTGACGTCATCTCTGTCGGTCATATCTGACATCAGACGCTCTCCTTTTTCTCTTCTGCCGGTTCGGGTGCTGTGTTGGTTCCGTGCTCTGCAAGCGACGCCTCTTCCTTCAGCGTCTCATTACGGAACGGGATCTGCGCGGCATCGGCATTGGCTTCGCGCCGGCGAGGGCTGACCGCCCAAAGGCAGGCGGTCACGTAGAACATCATCATCGCGATCAGCATCCAGCTGCCGGCAAATTCGCGCAAAAGAGTGTAGGTGTTGTCCATCATACGCTCCTATCGGCTGGCATCTGGAGTGAAGGTCGAGAAATCGACCAGCGTGCCCAGCATTTGCAGATACGCGATCATCGCATCCATCTCGGTCAGCGCCTCTTCGTTGCCGTCAAAATTCGAAACGACGGCTCCGGGATAGCGTTCAAGAAGACCGTCAATGTCACCGAAGGGGTCGACCTGAACGCGGAAATCGGCCTTGGCGTTCTCGATCATCTCGTCGCTATAGGGCACGCCAACGGCACGATGCGTCTTCATCAGGTCTTCGATGTATTTCGGCTCGATCGGGGTCCGGCCTAGAAAGGCGTATTTCGGCATGATCGATTCCGGTACAACTGCCTGCGGGTCGTTGAAGTGATCCACATGCCAGGCATCGGAATAGCGTCCGCCGACCCGCGCCAGATCGGGGCCGGTCCGTTTGGATCCCCATTGAAACGGATGATCATACTGCGATTCTGCGGCCAGCGAGTAATGTCCGTAGCGCTCCACCTCGTCGCGCATCGGCCGGATCATCTGGCTGTGGCACACATAACATCCCTCGCGAATATAGATATCCCGCCCCGCCAGCTCGAGCGGCGAATAGGGGCGCACACCCTCGACGTCCTCGATGGTGTTTTCCAGATAGAAGAGCGGTGCGATTTCCACGATGCCCCCCACCATGACCGTCAACAGAGAGCACACGAAGAGAAGCGTCGGGCTGCGTTCCAGGATCTTGTGGCTATCAATAACTCTAGACATGTTTCGCTCCTCCTATTCCGCGGCTGCCACGGCTTGGGACTGGGCTGCGCGACGAGGTCGCTCGGACGCGGTGTGGTCGCGCGTGATGGTCATGTACATGTTCCAGGCCAACAGAAGGCCGCCGAGCAGGTAGAGCACGCCACCCAGGCCGCGGACCACATACATCGGGAATTTGGCGCTGACGGTGTCGGCGAAGGAATTGACCAGGAAGCCCTGCGCATCCACTTCGCGCCACATCAGGCCTTCCATGATACCGGTCACCCACATCGAGGCGGCGTAGAGCACGATACCAATCGTGGCCAACCAGAAGTGCCAGTTGATGGCGGACATGGAGTACATTTCGCGACGGCCCCATAGCTTCGGCGTCAGATAGTAAAGCGCGCCAAAGGTGATCATGCCGTTCCAGCCGAGCGCGCCTGAATGCACGTGTCCGATGGTCCAGTCGGTATAGTGGCTGAGCGAGTTGACCGCCTTGATCGACATCATCGGTCCTTCGAAGGTCGACATGCCGTAGAAGGCCAGGCTGATCACCATCATGCGGATGATCGGATCGGTGCGCAGTTTGTCCCAAGCGCCTTGCAGCGTCATCAAACCGTTGATCATGCCCCCCCAGGACGGCATCCAAAGGATGATTGAGAACACCATGCCTAGCGTTGAGGCCCAATCCGGCAGCGCGGTGTAGTGCAGGTGGTGTGGACCCGCCCAGATATAGAGGAAAATCAGGGCCCAGAAGTGGATGATCGACAGCTTGTAGCTGTAAACCGGTCGCTCGGCCTGTTTCGGGATGAAGTAATACATCATGCCCAGGAAGCCCGCGGTCAGGAAGAAGCCCACCGCGTTGTGCCCGTACCACCACTGCACCATCGCGTCCTGCACGCCCGAAAAAACCTGCACGGATTTGCCGCCGAGGAGTGAGACGGGCAAAGACAGGTTGTTGACGATATGCAGCATCGCCACGGTTATTATGAAGGCCAGCAAGAACCAGTTGGCCACGTAGATATGGCGTTCCTTGCGCTTGAAGATCGTGCCGAGATAAACCGCCAGGAAAGCGACCCAGACGATTGTCAGCCACAGATCCACATACCATTCCGGCTCGGCGTATTCCTTGCCCTGCGTGCCGCCAAGAATGTAGCCGGTCGCGGCCAACACGATGAAAAGCTGATAGCCCCAAAAAACGAACCAACCGAGATTTCCGCCCCAGAGCCGGGCACCGCAGGTCCGTTGAACAATGTAGAAGGACGACATGAGCAATGCGTTGCCACCGAACGCAAAAATCACCGCGCTGGTATGGAGCGGGCGCAGTCGACCAAAGTTCATATAGGGTTGCGCCCAGTCGAAATTGAGCACCGGAAAGGCGAGCTGAAAGGCGATGTAGACGCCGGCTAGAAAGCCTACGACGCCCCAAAACGCTGTGGCAATCGCCCCATAGCGGATGGGTCCATCCATGTAGCTGGCCTCGTCGTATGACATCTTGGCCGGCTCTCCGACGCGTCTGAGCGACCAGATTGCCAGTCCGGCCGCGACAAGCATCACGATGATCGCATGTGCCGAATATGCGACGTCATGCGCCCGATCTGCCGCAATCGCGGCTCCGAACGCAAGAATGACAAGGCTGGCTATCTTGACTGTATCCCACATGGCGCACCCTCAGCTGTATTTCACAGGACATGCACTCGTCCCGACAGAGGGGCTCTCCCCTCTCTTCGCTCCTTTCTGGATAGAAATTCTCTTATGTGGTCACGTTGATCTGGATCAACCGCGGGTTCTTTTTGTGCTTTTCCAAGCTTCATCAGACGTGCGAACAGACCGGGGCAGAACCCGTAACCTATGTTCATGAGGCTCAAACCAATCAAAACGGCCGGTTGAAGAGTTGGGTGAACACTCGAGACTTTTGGACCTCGCCTTTCATATGATCCGAAGTCACATTCAGTATTTTTTCATGCAGAAAGAAGGTATGGAACCTATCTGTAAGTTTTGCTTTGCTAGGGTTGAGCGCGCGTCTTTTCCCGAACAGAGCGTCTCGTCGAACGGACCCAATTGCTGCGCGTTGATTGGCACAGACCGGATCTGTAATCTTGGCCCTCGCCTGCGCCAGATTGAAATCTCGATGATCCGTGATGCCAAATCCGTCTTCTTCGCTGGTTTGCTCTGCAAGCAGCGGCTCGGCAAAGAGCGTAAAGCTTATCTCTCTGAGATTATTGCAAAAGCCTAAGGTCGCGGCACGGGCGCGCTGACTGTCATCCAGATCAGGATCGTAGAGCTTTGAGAAGCTCTACGTCTCGCTTTCGTTGGGTTCAAATTGTGACGCCGCGCTCGACAGTCCTGCGGCGATAGGTCCGTGGCCTGCACAATCAAAATCTAGAAGCTTCAATGCACTCGCGCTGCGAATGAAATTCTGCGTGACGAGGTCATTGTGACAAACGCCCTCGGGCGGCTTGGCGCGGATCAACTCTTCTTCAATATCAAAGGCTGTCTCAAGCATAGTATTGAAACCATCGGGCGTCGC
>JBCCNY010000136.1:0-7937 GCA_039025595.1 Pseudomonadota bacterium
ACCGCGAAAAGAAAAAGCCATTTGATCCTTCTCTTGGTTTGGCAGGCAAAATCAAGAAAATCGCGCAGGAAAATGGGTTGATCTGCTACCCGATGGCTGGAACGCGTGACGGTCAAAACGGCGACCACATCTTGCTTGCCCCGCCGTTTATAATTTCAGACGAACATGTCGTAGAACTCGTGCACAAACTTTCGCTTTCTGTCGATAAGGCGATAGCGGCGTAACCCAAGTATCAGTCGATCTGGGCCACTGAGCAATGCACTCGTGGGCTGGTACCTTCAAACTGGTCAATTTCCATTTCCGGTAAATACCCACATAGCTGTATTCTTGCCATTGTGAACGTAGTTGAACCAGGTGCCGTCGGTGTTTTGACTATTAACTTGAGGCGTATAAAGCAGCCGTTCGTTCTCTAAACGTCGATGGCTGGTTCGTCCCGCGATATGTGAGTTCGACAACGCCCGAAGTTCGCGCTTGCAGCGAATGACTGCAAAGCAGACTGCGACAGCAGCATCTTGACCAATCGATGAACGGCAGGAATGGGCCGATCCCTGAAGACGGTCCGTGCCTTTAGATTTCAACGGCTTCCGCGATAGCCAATGCGTCCTCAATCTCAACTCCAAGATACCGAACAGTACTATCCCATTTTTGTGTGACCACGCAGAAGCTGAACAGCACGCAGGTTGCCTTTCTTCTTATAGATTTGCGTCACGTTGGTTCGCCTCATTGAATGCGTGCCGTACGCACTGGCTTTCAGTCCGACCGATGTAACCCAGTCCCTAACAATTCGCGCATACTGGCGTGTCGATATGTGGGGTCGCTCATGAAAGCAGCCGGGCCATAGGTAGCCGATAGGAACCTTGCTCGCGGAACTCATCGTGGCCAGCGAAGCGGTATGAGCCCAGATCTACTAGGTTGCCGCTGACGGACGAAAGGAAGCTTCGCAAAATGCGAGGGCGATCTCACCACATCCCTGATTGGGTGCTAAATCGTATCAGTGGCCATGCAAGTTTGCTCGGTAAAAGCGTTTAAGACGATCATCGTGCGCGTACAGTTTACCCATTTTACAGGGTCTATCTGGGTTTCGATGATCTCATTCCACCTAGTGCACCCCTGACGTCCGTGTCCTTAGCAAATAATTGTCGCCGGCAGTCTTGTGCAATTCCTCAAACCCGGTCACGCCCGAAAAGGCCGCAGCGGTCGAAATCATCCCGAATCTTCGCGCTGACACGCGAAGCCCACCACTTTTCAGGCTCAGGAATTGCAGCCTAGGGCGTTTACCCCACTAGCGACCCCGCTTTAACTTCAGATACTTTTCCCAACGCAGCGCAAGCCCGCTTCGTCCGGTATGCGGTCAGATAGAGACGATGTCAGTCGCAAAGTATCCGAAAAAAGGCGTTCTCAGACTGGTCAAAAGTGGATATCTTAGTCGCTCCTGTCTTTCGTCTATGGCCATCAAACCGATAAAAAAAGGTCAGGCATCCAAGTACAACTTCCTTTTCAAAATAAACCTTTAATAAATAATCATTTTCCTCAATGTCTTTTCCTTCCACGCCAGAGCGGCTCGAAAAACTCACTGCGCAGGAAAAAAATCTCTGAGTGAGATCGGGCGGGTCTGTAACCTTTTGCCTCCGAGAGACTAACACCCCCCTCCCCTCAAGTTCGTTGTTTCCACGTACTACACCCCTTACGCGTTTGTCCTCGTTTGCTGCCTGATATCTGAGTACCGACGACTCGATTGTTACTGATATGGCAATAAATCATTCAAAAGATGTGGTGCCGGATCCGATAAAGGTACCCGGTGCGGTTGCCCGCTGGGAGGTATCTTTGAGGCCTCTCGTCCGGGTTGAGTCATCCAGAGGCCTGTTTCAAAGCATATTTCATCCCACGTAGCGAAACGGATTGCTCCTGATCGTGCTGCTGTCAGCGCTTGGAACTCTAGGGCGCGCGCGCTCAACACATCGCGTGTGCGAAGTGAAACGTACCACCTTGTCATATCGGTCAATTGAAGCGCGGGATAGTTTCGTCCACCGGTGGGTTTCGTAGGTGCTGGGAGAACCATATCGAGATTTCCGCGCCAACGTGCCGGGTTCTCTCCTTTCCGGTGACCCGTCACTGTTGCATAATCCAACACTCTTTCGATGCGTTGCCGCACTTTCGAAGCGGTTTCCGTTTTCTCCATCCAGATCGGTCGTAGCGTCTCTAGAACATCATGCAAAGTGAGGTCATCGACGGCGATGTCGCCCAAGATTGGAATAGCGTGTCGCTCAAGAGACGACCGCCATTATTTGCGATGTATCTCGCTTCGGAATTCAACCGTTTTCTCTTTTTCGAAGCACGCCATAGCCTCCCGAAAGGTCAGCGCGCGCCGACGCTTCGCCTGGAGCGCTGCAATCGGATCAATCCCGTCGCGGAGCATGTCACGCGCCTCCCGCGCATAATCACGCGCTTTGGCAAGCGGAACATCGGGATATGCACCTAAGCCGGCCTCGCGACGTCGAGACTTGTAGTAATTACGAAGCACCTAGGAGCGCGCCCCGGTAGCGGTTACTTGCAATGCGAGCCCTGCTACACCACCCACGGCGTGGGTCCCAGCTTTGCTTAGCCTTTTGACTTCTGGAGCTCCGAGTTGTCTGGCGCGTTTCGGCGTTTTCTCCTCTTCAAAGCTCAGATTTGTTCTTTTTGGGAATCGAAACTAACGCCCATTATTCCACCCCATTACTACCCACCCAAAACGATACGACTAACGACAACTGCATGAGGCTTGTTGCGACAACCGAAGTCAAGTATGATATTGAAATTCCTATAGATTCAGACGAATTACGACAATAGTTTCTGAGCGGTGCTCGCCTCCACATAAATTAACCAATTTATTGATTTAAAAAATTTTTTGGTTACTATTTTTCGAAATATTACACCTAGCCGTCAAAAATGAATGTTTCGGAAAAGCTCTGACCCAAATCCTTGGGTAACTCGCCGGGTTTCAATGCTGCGGCCCGACCCTTTAAATCTGCCATGCTGCATACGCGTAATCGAGCGCTGTCGGAACTGGAAGTCTGCGGACAGAGTTGCGGTGCACCCTTTATTTTTGAATGGCCGCTTCAGTAATGAATTTTCAAAGACAATTCGTTTTGAAGTGCTGATACGCGGTAGACTACGAAGTCCGTGGAAGTATCAGAGCCGGGCTGATGTCCTCATTCAGAGTGGTTAAGATACGCTTGCAACCGCTCAGCCGCCCGCTCTGGCAGATCGGTTGGCAAGTCCTCGGTCGTCGCCTTCTGTTCCCCCACTTCGATAAGCATCGCCATACCCATAGCGAAATGCGGCGTGCATTTGATTCCATAGAGGCCTTCAACATCGAATGTCACCGTGATTTCTTCGTTCAGCTTCCCTTTGATCGGTATTGCGCCTTCAGGAACCATACCTTCAATGCTGACAGCGTCATGGCCGGGGCGAGTGGCCAGGAATTTCACGCTGTCGCCAGGCTGTACGTTCAAATAAGGCGGATCATAGACCATGGAACCGTTAGCGTTACGGTTCAGCATTTGAACTTCGTAAGTTTCTGCCAGGGCCATGCTGGGTATTATGACAACGAGAAATGTAAAAAGCAGACGCATGGGTCACTCTCCTTTGTGAGCGCTGTGAAAACGGATGATGGTCGCGCCATCAGCAGGATCGGTTATGAAATGTCCACACACGCCGAAAATGCGCATCAGCCGATCTTCGTTCAGGATGTGCTGGGGGGTGTCCATCGCCTCGATCCGGCCAGAGTGCATCACGCAGATTCTGTCGCACATCATTGCTTGATTCAGGTCGTGTAGGGCAACAACTTTGGTGATGGACAGGTTTTTTACCATATGCAGGATGGCCAGTTGGTGTCGGATATCCAGATGATTGGTTGGCTCGTCCAGCAGCAAAACCTCCGGTTGCTGTGCCAAGGCGCGGGCAATGTGAACGCGTTGCCGCTCCCCGCCCGATAGCGTGTGCCAAAGACGGTCTTCAAAACCGTGCAGATCAACGTCAGCCAGAGATCTGGCGACGATGGCATCGTCTTCTGGCCCCCATGGTTGCAGGGCTGACAAGAAAGGGGTGCGACCCAATTCCACGGCATCACGCACGGTGATGCGCTCTTCTGTATCAGCATGTTGTTCCACCAGTGCCAGCTTTTGTGCGATGTCACGTTGGCGTAGCGCGGGCATTGGGGTATCGCCAAGATAGACCAGCCCGACGCTGGAAGGCCTGACGCCTGCCAGCATACGCAAAAGGGTAGATTTGCCAGAGCCGTTGGGACCAATCAGGCCGAGCATTTCGCCTTCGTTTGCGGTCAGGGTTGCGCCGGAGACAATCTCTTTGCGTTTGACGTGCCAACCTAGGTTTTTGCAACGCAGGATCACATTGCAGCCCTCCGGCCGATAAGGATGAAGGCAAAAACCGGCGCGCCAACCAAAGCGGTCACAACACCGATGGGCAGAACCTGGCCGGGGATCACGATGCGGGAAATGATATCGGCGGCGATCAAGAAGATTGCTCCAGTCAGAGCGGAGGCCGGTATCAGCGCGCGGTGACGTGTGCCAACGACCATGCGCATGGCATGGGGAATGACGAGGCCTACGAAACCAATCGATCCCGTCACGGAAACCATCGCCGCTGTCATAAGCGCAGCAATGCCGATCAATCCGACTTGGACACGCTTGACGGAAATCCCCAGCGAAGCGGCGCTGTCCGCACCGAAAGTAAAGGCGTCAAGGGCCCGCACATTGAACAGGCAGACGACCAAACCGAACAAAGCGGCTGGCACAACAGCAATGGTGTCAGGCCAGCGCACGCCGCTGAGATTTCCCATCAGCCAGAACATGATCCCTCGGGCCTGTTCTGCGCTTGCGGATTTGGCGATGATAAATGCGGTTAGCGCGTTGAAAAGCTGTGACCCTGCAATGCCTGCGAGCACAATCACTCCAGCGGCGCGCAGACCCGTGCCGCCACCGGCAGCCCGTGCAAGCATTGCCACGAAGCCAAAGGCCAAAAGCGCTCCAGCAAAGGCTCCAACGGACATTGAAAGGGCACCTGCGCCAATGCCGAGAATGGCTACTGAGACGGCTCCCGTCGATGCTCCGGCCGAGATGCCAAGTAAGTAGGGATCGGCCAGCGCATTACGCAGCAAGGCCTGCAACACTACTCCGGACAATGCCAGGCCAGCCCCGCAACATGCCGCCACAACGGCGCGTGCCAACCGATAGCTCCAGATTATGCCAGAATCGATCCGCTCCACTGGATAATCGGTTCCAAAAATTTTGTTGGCCAGCACCTTCAGGACCACATCCATCGGGATGCGGGTTTCCCCCAGAGCCGTGCCAGCCATCAGCGCAAGGAACAGAAGGGGCGGCGCGATCACCGCCCACTTCCACATACTGCGTGAGGTTGACCGGATAATCATCCGGTCGGTCGCACTCATTGCAGATCGAAGCCTTCCAGGGCATCCGCCACTTGGCCTAGTGCGAGAATTGCGCGCACCGTTGGGCTCATTGCATGGGCATCGATTGTGATGATGCGACCTTCCTTGACGGCAGTCATTTCTGACACAACTGGATCGGTGGTCAGGAATTCTCGCTTCAGTTCCACGTCATCTGCAGGGAAGCGGCGGCGATCCATCTCAGCGATTACGATGAAAGTCGGGTCGGCCTTGGCAATGGTCTCCCATCCAACCAGCGGCCATTCTTCATCTGACTCGGCCACATTAGCGACGCCCAGTTTGTCCATCATGTAGGCAGGAACACCTTGCTGGCCTGCGACGTAAGGGTCAGCATCCATAGCGGCGGATGAGAACCAAAACAGTGCTGACGTACCTTCGGGCAGGTTCAGACCGGCTGCCTTGGCGACGGCTTCTGCCTCGGCGGCCTTAAGCTCAGCTACGAGTTTGGCGCCACGTGCTTGCACATCGTAGATTTCGGACATCTGCGTGACAGCCTTGTAGAACTGTTCAGTTGAAAACAGTTCCGAACGGGTGCCGTCAACACCGGTCAGGTTGTCCTTGCTTTCGCAATCGGTCGGCATCACGTAGGTCGGGACGCCTACGTCGTGAAACATCTCTCTAGTAGCAACGAGGCCTTCGGCACCTACATGCCACTCATACATCACCGTGACGAGATCAGGCTTTTTGTTCACGACGCTTTCGAAGCTTGGGTCGTTGTCCGCCAGACGTTCGATACCCGCGTTCAGCTCTTTGAACTCGTCCAGAACCGGGTTGAACCATACGGAAGTGCCTGCAACTTTGTCGCCAAGACCCAGCAGATACAGCAGCTCAGTGGTGGACTGACCAACAGTCACGGTTGTTTCAGGTGCTGCCTCAAAAACCTGGTCAAAACCACAATTGGAAACGGTCAGAGGATAGCTGGTTTGCTGTGCCATTGCCGCAGTCGTCATCATCGTCAGCGCCAACACCCCGGACGCCATTGAATACTTAGTCATCGTATTGGCTCCTTCGCCAAGTAATAGGCAAAGACGAGGGCTAGAACATGCTTGATGCGGGCGTTTCACGCCCGAAGGTCCAACACGATCCACCCCAGACATCCCCGCCCGGTTTCAGTGTTCATGTCGGCAGGTCTCCTGACTGACGGCTCTTAGCTCTATTTCCCTTCCCAGACCCTTGGACCCAGTGGATATCGAAATGTGGCGAGCCGCCTACAGTTGCGGGGGCAGTTTCGGTTGGCGCAGAGATACGCCGCGAATTCCCTATTAATTTCGTGAGAAAACCGACAAGGATCCACTAGGCGTTAGGACCAAAGTCGTCAAGAGCGCAAAGTCAA
This sequence comes from Pseudomonadota bacterium, assembly GCA_039025595.1. GTDB lineage: Bacteria > Pseudomonadota > Alphaproteobacteria > Rhodobacterales > Rhodobacteraceae > Roseovarius. The sequence goes on from JBCCNY010000136.1 coordinate 6,801, forward strand.
TCGTGAGCAAGCACCCTTTAGGCAGACAAGCATTGGAATATATACCCGCCGCAAACGACACGTCCCCATTGTGCCTAGTTGCTCGCATCAGCTTTGCGCATATACCGCCCGCACTAACGGTTGATGTTTAGGGATCGCCGGAAATGGTCACACCGAATTTGGCAAAGCTCAGCGGTCGAAATAGATCAAAAACGTGCCGTCAAAAACGCGCCAAAGGTGCGCTCCTCTCCCGCGGTCAACGTTTGACCTGTGCCAGCAGTGCCGTCAAAGCGACTTAGCGTGTAGTCCTCGTCAAAGAGGTTTTTTACATAGCCGACTAGCTGCACACCGTTGTCGAACTCATAGGACGCCTGCAGGTTTGTGAGCCAATAGCTATCGTTCTTCTTTGCCACTGTGTTTTCAGGATCAGAAAAGGAACTGCCTGTGTAATTGATATCTCCGCTGATCGTCAGGCCGTTGTTGAAGACATAACTCGCGCCAAGTGACGCGGTCAGTTCAGGCGCAAAAGGGAAATCGTTGCCCGCAAAATTACCGCCGGTGGGTGTCGAGAAGTTTACGAATTCTGTTTGCACATATGCGGCGGACGCGAAGGCGTTCAGACTGCTACTTGCTTGGTAGGTGACATCAACCTCACCGCCCCAAAGCTCGGAACTTGCCGCATTCACGATGATGAAGTCATTTGGATTTGCACTCGCCTGTATGCGTTGCTGCTGATCTCTCCAATCCGTGTAGAAGGCATTGGCATTAACGATCAGATCGCCGCCCATCCCAACGGACCGGAACGACAATTCGAAAGTGTCCGTATATTCAGGATCGAATGGGGTAGACGTTGGGTTGGCCGGATCCGCCAGATTTATGAAGTTTCCCCCGGCCCGATAGCCCTGCTGATAGGAGAACCCCAAGCTTGTATCCGGGTTGAAATTATAGACCACTCCAAGCTTGGGCAAAAACGCCTCAAACTCTGCTTCGTCCTGACTGGTGAGGACCCCGACCGCGCCGAAGTCGCGCCGCTCCTGTTCTTCTACATCATAGCGCGCACCGGCAATGACGCGCCATTGATCGTTGAACGTGTATTCAATCTCTCCGAAAATGGCATAATTTTGGGTGCTCACTTCATTTCTGAAAAATTGTGTGAGA
>JBCCNY010000137.1:0-7929 GCA_039025595.1 Pseudomonadota bacterium
GTGGGGTTGATCCGCTCGCCGATCACGCAAAAGGGTTGGTCAAACCCGATGATGGCGGTCTTGGATTTGGATTCGACGACGGTCTGGGTCATGGGTGTCTTTCTGAAAAAGGGGTCAGGCGGCCGAAGCCGGGCGGGTGGCGTCGCCGCCATTCTCGATCGCCCAGGTGGCGTTTGTCTTGATACCGCCCAGCGGGAAGAAATGCACCTGTTCGATGCCGAAATCGGGATTTGCGGCCTTGTAGGCGGCCAGTTCCGTCAGCACGTCTGTGGGCTCGTAGGGCAGCAAAAGCTTGGAGACATCCATGGCGCGTTTCTGCAAGACCTTGAGCGAAGGGCCAACACCGCAGGCAATGGCGAACTTGATCAGCGTCTGGAGCTTGGCCGGGCCCGCGATGCCGATATGAACGGGCAGGGTAATCCCCGCCTCGGTCATGCCATTTACCCAGTCGATGATCGGGCCGGCCTCGAAAGCAAATTGCGTGGCCAGCGCCATCTGGGCATCGGTTCGCTCGGCAAAGGCCTGCTTCCAGCGCAAAGCCTCCTCGACATTCTTCATCGAGCCATCCGGGTCGATATCGCGATTGCCTTCCGGATGGCCGGCCACATGCAGCCGTTTGAAGCCCGCGCGATCGAACGCGCCGGTTTCCATCAATTGCATGGAACTGTCGAACTCGCCGTGCGGGCTGGCGACACCACCGGCCAGCAAGAGCGCCTGATCGACGCCCGCCTCGCCCTGATAGCGGTCGATCCAGTCCTCCAACGTGGCCTGGTCCTTGATGATGCGTGCGGGGAAATGCGGCATGACCGCATAGCCTTCGCCCGCCACGCGCTTGGCGGTGGCGACCATATCCTCGATCGTAGTGCCTTCGATGTGGGCGACGTAGACGCGTGTGCCTTCAGGTAGCAGATCGCGGAAGCTCTCAACCTTTTCGGCCGTGCGCGGCATCACCTCGATGGAATAGCCGTCCAGAAATGCCTCAAGCTGGGCGTTTCCGGCGCGGTGGGTGACGCTTTCGCGCCGCTTGAAGTTCAACAAAGCCATTGCAGCCTCCCAGAATGACCGAGGGGTTACGCCCATCCGTCGTTTTTAATCAGATCGCGAACACGGTCGCGATCATATTCCGTCTCCAGCCGCGCCGCTTCGGCGGTTGCCACTTCCTGTGGCTCACCATCGACGGAATAGGGCGCGGCTTTGCGCCATTCTGCCAGATAGGCATCCGTCTCAGCCGCACCGGTCCGCATTGCAGCCGCATCAATCGCCTGCTCGAACCGTTCGGGCAATTGCACTTTTGCGCCGCGCCGACCTTTGCCGACAATGACCTGCGCCGGAATGTCCCGCCAGTACACAATGGTGACGTCAACCATAAGGTTTGACCTTTCATCTTCGGCTGCACGAATCCCGTGCTGTTGCGCTATCCGTAAATCACGGCGCCTCACGGACAACGCTGGTTTTCGACTTAAAGCCGCCATTCCGCGACTTCACTGCCGATGTCTGCGCTATTTGCCTTGTCCAACAGCACCGAACCGATAGCGAAGTCCGATCCGTTCGTCTTTCAAGGCTTGCGCGCGTGGTATTGAGCACTTACCCTTTTACCTAACTTGATAAGGAGGGCGCAAGGATGGCGCCCAGGCGTTCCAAAGGAGCGGGCGCATTCCCAAATGCCTCGGGCGGCGAGCTTGACGGCGGTTTAAAGGTAGAGAGCCCCGCTCTGGCACGAGTTCCGGCGAAACCGGTTTACGCGGCGCTGGATCTCGGCACAAATAGTTGTCGGATGTTGATCGCCCGGCCCGAGGGCGACCAATTCCGCGTGATCGACAGTTTTTCCAAATCTGTGCAGCTTGGCACGGGCTTGGAAGGATCGGGTCGATTGTCGCGCTCCGCGGTCCAGAGAACCATGCAGGCACTGCGGGTGTGTCGCGCAAAACTCGAACGTCATGGTGTCGAGCGCATGAGACTTGTTGCGACAGAGGCATGTCGTCGCGCGGACAACGGCGAGGCTTTCATTCGTCGGGTCCAAAAAGAGACGGGTCTTACGCTCGAAATCATCGAACCTCGCGAAGAGGCCCAACTTGCGGTGGTCTCTTGCGCGCCGCTTGTCAGCAAAAAGACTCAGCAGCTTTTGGTGGTCGATATTGGTGGTGGATCGACAGAACTGGTCTGGCTCGATCTGAGCCGCGTGCCCAAACGCGACCGAACGGCAGCCATCATGAGAATGTATGGCGGGTTTCCGGAAGGGCGACGCGGGATCGAGGCTGCGGCGCGTGTGGTGGATTGGATCAGCGTGCCGCTTGGCGTGGCGACACTGCGCGACCAATTCCGGGATGTCGTCGACGATGCGGCGCGTTTTGCACTCATGAGCTGGTATTTCGAAGAAAATCTGGCGGAATTCGCACCCTACAAGGACATACCGTGCCGCGACGGATTTCAGATTGTGGGAACAAGCGGAACGGTGACGACCGTGGCGGCAAGCCATCTCGGTCTGAAACGCTATGACCGAAACAAGGTGGACGGGTTGCGCATGACCTCGGACCAGATCGATAGGGTGATCCGCGATTATCTCATCATGGGGCCGGAAGGACGCCGCGCAGATCCCCGGATCGGAACAGACCGACAGGCCTTGATCATGTCAGGCGCTGCGATCCTGCAGGCCCTTTTGCGCTGTTGGCCGACCGACCGGCTTTCTGTTGCGGACCGGGGGCTGCGCGAGGGGATGCTCTATGCTCAGATGGCCGAGGATGGCCTGTTTTCGAAAAACAAACACTAAGGCGGCGGCATATGACTGGTAAATCAAAGCCGCCGGGAAAGGGACAAAGATCCGGGGCACGCAAATCCTCTGGGCGCGGTCAGCGTGACCTCACGGTCAAGGTTAAGACTGCCAAGGGCCGCAGACTGTCCTCGACGCGTTGGCTTCAACGTCAACTCAATGACCCTTATGTGCGCCGCGCACAGTCTGAAGGATATCGAGGTCGCGCCGCTTTCAAAATCATGGAACTCGACGACAAGTATCGCTTCCTCGTGCCGGGCGCACGGGTTGTGGATTTGGGCTGCGCGCCTGGCGGTTGGTGTCAGGTGGCCGTGCCGAGAGTGAACGCTCTGGGGGAACGCAGTGATCTGCCGCGAGGTAGAATTATCGGGATTGATCTGCAACCGGTTGAACCGGTTCCCGGTTGTGAATTGCACCGCCTCGATTTTCTGGAGGAAGGCGCCGATGACCAGATCAAGGCCTGGCTGGGCGGCCCGGCTGATGTTGTCATGTCGGATATGGCGGCGGCGAGTTCAGGTCACAAGCAGACGGACCATCTGCGCATCGTTGCATTGTGCGAGGCGGCCGCAGAGCTTGCCTTTGACACTCTCGCTCTGGGCGGAACGTTCGTGTCCAAGGTCTTGGCGGGTGGGGCGGAGGCTGACTTGCAGCGCAAGCTGAAACAGCGCTTTGACAACGTCGCGAATGTCAAGCCGCTGGCATCGCGGGCAGATAGTTCGGAGAAATTCGTGGTCGCTACCGGATTTCGCGGTGCTCTGCCAAAAGGGTGATCAAGGCGCTCTGGTGACCGTTTGCCCGGGCCTCAGCGAAGCGTGCGCCAAGGTTTGGAAATCCGACACCTTCAGAGCGGATGCGTCACCTTCTTGCGCAGGCGGCGGAAAATACCGCTCATTTGCAAGCGCTTGTTGACGCAGCAATTCAAAAAGCCGTTCGTGGCGCGGCGTGAGTGGAGTTTCGCTAAAAGCAGACTGTGACATGCGGGTCATCCAGGGGCTGAGTTACACCGCCTGATCTTCGGACAAAAATGCGGCAAGAAATGCTCTGCATTAGGGCAATTTCTGACCATTGCCAGATCCGCGCCTGTTACGGGTCGGGATAAAATGGAAGGCTTTTGATATATTAAATTTCCGGAAAGAAGTGGTGCGTAGGGTGCCCATCAGCCCGAGCTGGGCGATGGATTAATTAGTGATGGACGTATCCTATGAAAGCACCCCTTTTTGCACTTGCTCTGGCAGCTTTGGCCGTACCGGCCGCTGCTGACAGTTTTAAACCCGCTATGCAGGAATTCCTGAACAGTGATGTCAAAGGCTGGGCTGGCGACGCGGTTCTGATTGACGCGTTGCGTTCTCAGAATGAGATTTCTGCAGCGTATTCACAGGATGATATTGATGCGCTTGATCAGGCGTGGCGCGCAGAAGTGGGTGCAGGCAACAGCCCGACCATCGACCCTGTTATCACCAACGCCGCCGCTGATTTTCTGCGCGCGCAGGTAGAGGCGTCTGGTGGATTGATCACCGAGATCATTCTGATGGATGCGACGGGTCTGAACGCAGCCGTCAGTCATGTCACATCCGACATGTGGCAGGGTGACGAAGCAAAATACACCGAGACATATCCGTTGGGGTCTTCCGGTGTCCACTTCAGCGAGATCGAGAAGGATGAATCGACTGGTCGGTATCAGGGTCAGATTTCATTCAGTATCACAGACCCGGCAACTGGTGACGTTGTGGGCGCAATGACGGTGGGGGTTGACGCCGAGTCATTGCTCTAGGAGCTCAAAAACCGCTTCGGTTGGAGGATCATCATGGGAAGTGTCATGCGTCGTTTGTCACCACAAAGCCTGTCGGTATTCGGTAAAATTGCCGCCTTGCTGATCTTTTCGACCGCGGTGGTGAGCCTTACGCTTACCTTTCTGGGCGGGCGCTTGACGGTTGATATCGTCAAGCAGAACCTGAATGATTTTGCCCTAAGCGCGACGGCGGATCTCGCCGAGCGCAGTGGTCGGGCGATCCGGTTCAGTGATCAGGCAGAGCTGGCGCGACTGACCGAGCAGTTTAAGTCCGTGGCCGGGGAGCGTGCACATAAGGTGGCGATCCTCTCCGCAGATGGCGCTCTGAAACATGGCTCGAACGGTGAGGGAGACATTGATCCTGCCCTGCTCGATATCGCGCGCAGTGCCAACGACGATTTGACCCAGCAACTGTCGCCGTTGACTTTCTTCAAAGTATCACCCGTTCTGCTGGGGGAAAACGCAACACGCGTTGGCACGATCGCAGTTTTGTGGTCTGCAGAAGCACTTGTCGCCGATGTGCGTCGACAACTCGTGGTGCAGAACTTCATCGCGCTCGGGCTGTTTTTCCTGACTTTGCTGGTTTCCGGATATTTGGTGAAGAAAACAATCACTAAACCACTCGGGACGATTGGCGGGCATCTGGGCACCATAATTGATGGTGACTATGACCGCGAGGTGGCCTTTTCAAACCGGCAGGACGAACTTGGCACATTTGCCCGCGCGATTGAAACCCTACAAGAGAGACTGAAGGAATCGAGAGCAATCCAACAAAACCGCGAGCGCGAGCAGGATGAACAGCAAAGTGTTGTGAGTGCGTTGCGCGATGGGTTGAACTGTCTCGCAGAACAGGATCTGACGCGTACGATCAATCAGGTCTTCGCGGAAGAATACGAAGAGCTGCGAGAGGACTTCAATAAAGGTGTGAACGAATTGCGTGACATCGTTTCCGTTGTGATGAACACCACGTCCACAGTGCGCGGTGGTGCCGAAGAAATCAGCGCGTCGTCCGACGATTTAGCACGGCGCACTGAAACGCAGGCCGCAGCTCTCGAAGAGACATCTGCGACGCTGACAGAGATCACTCAATCCGTGTCAGAATCGGCCAATACGGTGCGTGAAGTAGAAAAGATTGTGCTTGAAGCGCAGGATCACACAGCGAAAAGCGATGTCGTTGTGCAAGATGCCGTGGGAGCCATGTCAGAGATCGAGGCAAGCTCACAACAGATTTCCAGCATCATTTCAATGATTGATGATATTGCGTTCCAGACCAATCTGCTTGCGCTGAATGCAGGGGTAGAGGCAGCGCGTGCCGGCGAGGCAGGCCGCGGCTTTGCCGTCGTGGCAACCGAGGTCCGTACCTTGGCGCAACGTTCGGCCGATGCCGCGAAAGAAATCAAGGCATTGATCACGAAGAGTGCGGAACAAGTCGACAGAGGTGTCAATCTCGTGCGCGATGCGGGGGACGCGCTATCCGAGATATCGAGCCAGGTTTCAAACATTTCCGGGCTTGTCTCGGGAATAGCCACCTCCGCGGGTGAACAGGCCAGTGGCATATCTGAAATTGCAACCAGCGTTACGCAACTGGAGAATGTGACCCAGCAAAACGCCGCTATGGTTGAGGAATCAACAGCCGCGGGTCATATGCTGCGGGAGCAATCTGCCGAACTAGCCAAACTGATCGGTCAGTTCCGGGTGAGCGATTTGGCCCATGGCTCGGATATAGGTAATTATCCATCGATTTCGGCGGCTTGACGCCGCTTTTTGGTGTTGTCGGGTGATGTGTTTCGTCCCTAGCGGGCACCTTTAGGTTTTAGATAACTTCGCTCTTTTCCTGAACTGTCGCAATTGCTGCATCGTGACACTTGTCCCGGCACTGATCGGCATTTTGGGTAAACAGGCACCAAACCGAGCGGCGCTTGATTTTCGATCCCAGTCTGAACGGGTGCTGCGATGCGGGGTCTGCGGCAAGAGAAGCATCAGGTGGTTGCGATTTGCCGGGTGCTAGCCACTATCCGCGGGCGATGGCGCCGACCTTCCCCGCTTCACAAACTCTCGCAGCCGCTGAAGGATAACGTACAGCACCGGGACCAACATGACGCCAATAACGGTCGCGGCCAGCATGCCGCCAAAAACAGCGACACCGATCGCCTTTTGGCTTGCCGCCCCTGCACCGGATGCAACAAGAAGCGGCACAACGCCGAGCAAAAAGGACAAGGCCGTCATCATCACGGCTCGGAAGCGCTGGCGGGCCGCTTGGAGAGCTGCGTCGGCTATGCTGAGCCCTGCAGCGCGCTGCTCCATCGCAAATTCTACGATCAAAATCGCGTTTTTACTGGCCAGTCCGATCAGCATGATCATCCCGATCTGCGTATACAGGTTTATATCCCCACCGACAGTTCCGACGGCCGCCAGCGCCCCGAACAGCGCGACTGTGACTGAGAGCAAGATGCCCATCGGCATCGACCAACTTTCGTATTGGGCGACCAGAAACAGATAACTAAACACAACCGCTGCCAATAGGACCACGACAACAAGACCGCCAGCTGCCAATTGTTGTTGCGCGGTTCCGGTCCATTCATAGGCAAAGCCGGGCGGCAGCGCCGTGAGTGCTTCCTCCTGAAGCACGTTGATCGCATCGCCGGTCGAAAATCCTGGCGCTGGTACCGCCGTAATCGTGGCGGAGCGAAACAAGTTGTATCGGTTCAGCGCAACCGGCCCAAGCACGTCTTCATCTTGGATCAAGGTGGATAACGGCACCATCGTTCCATCGTTGGCCCGCGCGTAATAGGCACCGATATCATCAATCACATTTCGGTTTTCGCCCTCGGCTTGGATCATTACCCGGTAGACGCGGCCAAAAAGGTTGAAATCATTGACATAATAGGACCCCAGATAGGCTTGCATCGTCTGAAAGACTTCTGAGATCGGAACATCCAGCGACTTTGCTTTCTCTCTGTCCAGATCAACGAAGACCTTCGGCACATTAGCGCGGAACGTTGTATAGGCCTGTGCAATTTCAGGGCGTTGATTGGCCGCATAGACCAACGAGCCAAGGGCAGAGGACAAATCCTGTGCTGTGCCGCCACCGGTTTGCTGAACTTTCATTTCCACACCAGCGCTATTGCCCAGACCCGAGATCGGCGGTGGATTGAAAGCAATCACATTCGCCGCGATCTCCTGACCCGCTAAGGCCGAAATGCGCGCCAAAACGCCATCAGCGCTCAGTTCGTCGCCTTCGCGGTCGTCCCAGGGTTCCAGATTTGCGATGATCATAGAGCCGTTCGAGCCGACGCCGTTCAGCAGGCTGAAACCGCTGACCTGAACCGTCTCGGCCACGCCGGGTATCGCCATGATCTGCTTGTTCACGCGA
>JBCCNY010000138.1:0-7892 GCA_039025595.1 Pseudomonadota bacterium
CAGAGCACGACCGAGCTCGACTTTTTTCTGAAGGCCATAAGGCAGCTTCCCAACCGGCGTGTCGCGGATATTCCGGATCTCGAGAAAATCGACGATCTCTTCGCACCGCTCTAGATTTGCTTTTTCCTCGGCCCGCGCCGCAGGTGTCTGAAATGCAACCTGCAAGAAATTCGCTTTCATGTGCAGGCGGCGTCCTACGAGTATGTTGTCTATCACAGACATGCGCTTGAAAAGCGCTAGGTTCTGAAACGTCCTAGAAATACCTTCTTGGGCGATAAAGTTTGGATTGATCTTCGTCAGTCTTTGGCCTTTGAACCAAATCGTACCGTCCTGAGGCTTGTAGATCCCATTGATGCAATTCAGCAAAGATGACTTGCCGGCTCCGTTGGGGCCGATGATCGCTTTGATTTCGTGTTGGAGAACCTTGAAAGAGCTGTCGGTGATCGCTTTCACGCCGCCGAAGCTCAACGAGATATTATTCACCTCCAGAATGGGTTCGCCGATGGGGAATGCTCGTGTGTCCAGCATGATGTTTTTCTTCCGTTCCCTTGACTGCTTTAGTGATGGATGCCGGCGTGTTGAGTGCTTTCTTCACGCAGAACATCGCGGAAGTTCTTGCGGCCCTCCTTCGATATTCCGAGGTAGAGCTCTTTCACTTTGTCATCGTTCAGGAGGCTGTCGGCCGTACCGTGCAACATGACGTGACCGGTTTCGATGATGTAACCGTAGTCTGCGTTGCGAAGCGCTACGTTTGTATTCTGTTCGGCGAGCAGGATGCTGACGCCTTCCTTTTGGTTCAATTCCTGAACGATATTGAAAATTTCAGCCACCAGCTGAGGCGCAAGACCCATTGAAGGTTCGTCGAGCAACAGCATTTTCGGCTTCGCCATCATGGCGCGTGCCACCGCAACCATCTGCTGCTCACCGCCGGACGTGAACCCGGCTTGGCTCTTGCGTCTATCCTTCAAACGGTTGAAGTAAGTGTAGATTTTGTCGAGCTCATTTTTGATATCGGATTTCGACAACTTTCTGGAATATGCACCTGAAATTACATTCTCTTCGACCGTCAAATGACCAAAACAACGTCGGCCTTCCAAGACCTGTACCATGCCGAGACCAACCATTTCCGCCGGATCCTGATTTTTCACCTCAACGCCGTCGTAGGTGATTTTTCCTTGTGTCACCTTGCCTCTTTCTGCAGCCAGCATGGTTGAAATTGACTTGAGCGTCGTGCTTTTCCCCGCGCCATTGCCGCCCAGAAGAGCAACAATTTTGCCTCGCGGTACGGATAATGACACATCGTGAAGTGCGGAAATGACGCTATCGTAAACAACTTCGATCGTGTCGATTTCCAGAATATTGTCAGACGTCGTGTTCATTTGAGTTCTGCCATGACATTTTAGGTTGAGTTCACCCGTTCCGGCGACGAGAGCGCCCCGGTTCGGAGGTTGTTCAAAGACGCGGCGTGCGCCACGCCTTTGAACATAGTTTACAAGAGGTCGTACTTAACCTGCGGGACACTCTCGGGGCGTGATGCCGTTCTCCTCGGCAAACTTTGCCGCAGAAGCTTCAACCAAACCTCGAATGTAGCTTGGATCTAGGGGCTCTTCCCAGTCCGTGACCTGCTGGAATGCCTGCCCGTCCCATTGCATCATCGCAAACTTGCCCGCACCCGCATTTTCGGCGCAAGACATCGCGAAAGGCGCGATCATACCCTTGATCCCAAGTGCATCGAGACGCGCGTCGTCCATGACGAGGCTTTCATAGCCAGCGCGGAATTCGGCACCAGTCACGGCCTGACCGACTTTGTCGTGCATCTCCTGAGCTACGCGAAGCGCCTCAATGTAGGTGACAGCGGCGCCGAGACCACGATTCCAGTAGACCGTTCCGATCCGGTCTTCCTCAGCGAGGTTGCCTTTGCCTGCGCCGTAGACCTGTTCCTTAATGGACTGAACCAGTGGGAACTCATCGCCGGGCAGAGCGTTTGCCATGGCATAGGTTCCAACGGCTGAGTCGCCGGCAGGAAACATGTCTTCTTCAGCAGCGCCGAAGGTGACATAGACTAGACGCTCCCGCGGGAAGCCCACGCGTGCAGCATTGGTCATACCGGTCGAGTTCATGCCAGAACCAGCACCCCAGAAGGTGACCCAATCCGGACGCTCCTTACGCACTTGCAACCACTGTGACTGCTGTTCCAGACCTGGGGGCGGTATAGAAATTTCAACCAGTTCTGCACCCCACTCCGCAAGGATCGCGCGCATCGCTGGAAGGGGTTCGCGACCATAGGCAGAGTCGATGTGCATATGCACGATCTTCTTGCCCTTCATGTTCTCGATGCCGCCTTCCTGCTCTGCCATGAATTTCAACTTCACAGCCATCTGAGACCAGTAATGGCCTGCCGCGTTGAAAACCCAAGGCCATACGGTGCCGTCGGCCGCGTCTGTGCGGCCATAACCGTACTGCGCCAGAACCACCTCATCCTCAGCCATCCGGTTGATCACCGCATAAGCGCCAGGCGTACCGAGTGTGTCAAATACCACAATGCGCTGGCCATCTTTTTCAAGAAGGCGCTGATAGCACTCCACAGTTTTCACCGCGTTGTACTCGGTCTCGCATTCCTGCCACGTCAGCATGACGCCGTTGACGCCACCATTCATATTGACGTAATTCAGATAGTCGATCTGGGCTCCGTAATAGCCGGTTCCCATAGCAGAATATGGTCCGACACGACTGCTTGCGATCGGGAAGTACTGCGTTTCCTCCGCAACCGACATGTCTGGCATGGCCAGCGTAGACACTGCTGCCAACGCGCCGATCGCGGCTGACGTCCAGCGTCCTAAACTTCGCTTCTTCATCTACACTTTCCTCCCTAGTGTTGATCAATTCTCGCGATGAGTGGTTATGGTGGTTTGCGCTCCAACGATGAGTGTTAAGGAAACCGCGCGTCTTCAAGCGCTCTAGTCTGCTAAACTCATCGTTTTTTGCTTGTCGTGATCCATCGCCTAAGTGCGATGGCCCCAAACCAATCAGATCCCTCCCACGCTGAGCGACACGGTTTCGATGGCGACGTGAGTTGACCTTGCTGGTTTCACTTGCCGCCGCGAAACTGGGTCGTGTTACTTATGGATAGACGGACATTCGCTGTTGTCAATAAAATATCTCATGTATTCAGTGGGATGCCGGATGTCCGCTGCAGGGCAGAAAGGTCACAAAGTCCTATTCCGACATGAGTTGCGCTGATTAGAATGGACAAAATGTCCACTTATGCGACGGATTTTGAGACATTAGGTGACGAATTGTCCGCCGCCGGAAACCATACTCTAAACGTGGCGCCCTCGCCCGCCTCGCTGGTAACACTGATCAAACCGCCCACGCGCGTGACGAGTGTTTGGCTTATCGAAAGCCCCAAACCAGAGCCAGACCCGAGTTTCGTTGTCATGAATGGATCGAAGACTTTGTCGATCGTTTCTGACGGAATGCCTGGTCCGGTGTCTCGCACCACGATCTCGGTGCCCGGCACACCGTCGCACATGGCGGGCCCGGTCTTGATGGTTAGTGTGCCGCCTGATCCCATAGCTTGGGCCGCATTAATGGCTAGGTTGACGATAACTTGCTGAAGCTCCGTTTCAATCACACGGAAAGCGGGGCTCGGGCTGTGTGTCACGCGTGTCACGATCGTATGTTTGCGCAAATCGGGCGCCACCAGAATAAGAGAGTCCTCCACCAGTTTGGCGGCATCGACCACAGCCATCAGGTCAGCCATTTCGTCAGGCCGGGTGAAATTCAGAAGTTTGCCAACGATGATGTTGATCCGGTACGTTTGGGCATCAATCAAGTCGAACTCCGTTTTCAATTCGGCTTGTTTTTGCTCGTCTAGCCCCATGCGGATGATCTCCAGATTACCCTGGATCACGGCGACCGGGTTATTGATCTCATGTGCGACGCCCGCGGTTATCTCTCCGACGGTGGCCAGCTTTTCCGCCATGACTAGCTGCGCAAAGGTGGCTTCGAGCTTTTTGTTTGCTTCTCGCAGCTCTTCGGTGCGCTTCTCGACCAGAACATTCAGGGTATCAGCCTGATCGCGCAAAAACGCGTCGCGATCTGCCAGCTGATCCAGCAATCGGTCCAGATGACCTGCCACCGCGCCGATTTCGCTTTCGGTAGCAACCGGGCCAATACGCGCTTTTAGATCTCCGGCTTCCGCTCGCGCCATCGTGGCTGTCATTTCCTCTAACGGAGCGAAGATTCCCCGAGCAAGCCAAAGGAAAAACGGAATAGAAATGCCGACCACGGCAATGAATGCAAAAATTAGCGTCATTACGGTTGTGTTACGTTGCGCAATGAACGGCGCTTCGAGAAACCCGGTATACAACATACCAATGCGAACGCCTGCGCTATCCGACAGCGGCATATAGCCGGAGATGTACCAATCATTCACGACGAAGGCGCGGTCGAGCCAGGTCTCTCCGGTTTCCATCACCTGCCGCCAAACCACTTCGGAAACCCGCGTACCGAGGGCGCGGGACCCTTCAAACAAGCGTACATTGGTCGACACACGGACATCGTCGAGAAACAGGGTCGTCGTCCCGATTTGCGACACTTCACCAGTTTCGTCCCGATAAATCAGTGCATTCATCGTATCGATGACATCGAGATTGCGGTTGAGAAGCCGCCCGCCGAAAACAACCAGATCGCTTCCTGCAGTTCGATGAGCAGCTAGGATGAACATACCGCGTGTTTCGATATCATGTGAGATTGAGCGTGCTGCTTCGGTTGGCACCAACGAGATGGCAGCATACTGAGCTAATCCGGGCGCAAGGATCTCGATCGCCTCAGCCTCAAGTAAAACAAGACCTGCTTGCGGCGATTCCGGCGTTGCCATACGCGCTATCTCTTGTGCTGGCGTCGGCAGCGTCGGGTCGGCGAGTTGCCGGACGATCAAAAAATCGAGCTCCAGCGCCGCCCTTTCTTGTTCCAAAAACCGGTTGAGGCGCTCGGTGCCTTGCGCTTGCGCTTTCGCAAACCCTACGGATTGGGCCAGCGCCGCCACATCTGCGGCCTGAGTGGCTTCGATCTGGTTAAAGTACTGCTCAGCTACACGAAGGTCGCTGGCGACTTTTGCAATCAGCAAGTCATCGTATTTGTCAATCCACCGCAGCATCGTGATGCCAAGCAAAACCGGTAACATAACTACCAGCGGCAAAAGCGCGATCAGCAGCAGTTGCCAACGGATAGATCTCATCGTCCTAGAGGCCCCAGGACTGGCACTTGCGGTCTATTGTCTTGCGTGCAACGCCCAGACGACGCGCCGCTTCTGCTCGGTTTCCGCCACAAGCATCCAGAACAGAAATAATGTGGCGTTGTTCAACGCTCGCTAAGGTTTCCAAGTCGTGCGCATTAGGCTTATCCCCAAGCGCCGCTTCGTAGTCGCCGTGAATCAGGGCTCTTTCGACTGTATTTCTCAATTCCATGACGTTCCCTGGCCAATCATGTGACATGAACCGCCGCCGGGCGAGAGGCGTTAGAACAGGTGCGGATGTTCCCATGCTGTGAGCCAGTGTGGTCGCAAAAAAACTTGCCAGTTCAAGGATATCGTCAGCGCGCTCCCTTAGAGGTGGAAGCACGATCTCAACCACGGTCAACAGATAAACCAGATCCGTGCGAAACGCCTCTTCCGCCGAAATCTTCTGCAAAGAACGTGTGGTCGAGCTGACAATACGAACGTCGAGGTCAATGCTGCGTCGGGCTCCGACAGGTTGGTAGCGACCAGTGCTAAGCAACTCTGCCAGGATGTTCTGGCATCCCGGCGACAGCATATCGACATCTTCTAGAAACAACGTTCCGCCGGCGGCGCTCATCAGCATGCCTTCTTCGCCGGACGTCGAGCCATCTGCCTGTAGGTCGAGCTGGCCGAACAAACGCTGCCGAAATGTCTCTTCGGTCAAGCCGTAGCATTTCAGCCAAACAAATGGTTTCTCGAGTCGGGGTGAGGCGGCATGAAGCATACGGGCTGATACTTGCCTGCCACAACCGACCTCGCCGCGAAAGACCACATGAGCGTTTGATGCCGCCGCTCGGTTGATGGCCTGTCGCACGTTTTGTATCTCGGTGGATGTGCCCAGCAAGGCGTCTCGGTGACCAAGCATATTATGGCCATGTTCGAGTTCGTGGCGTAGCACCATATTCTGCCGCCTCAGTCTGGCGCGTTCTAAACTCAGCGAAATGGCATTGAGCACTTGGTTGGACCTGAAGGGTTTGAGCAGAAAATCACTCGCGCCAGCGCGAATAGCTTGGATTGCCGTGTCCAGATCCGCATGTGCGGTGATCAGAATCGCGTCGCTGAAAAGACCTATGCGACGCTGTTCTGCCAACCAGTCCAGTCCGGTCTGATCCGGCATGATGTTGTCCAGGACGATCACGTCGTAGCTGTGATTATCCAGAAGGTTAGACGCGTCCGGCGTATTCTGGGCAACGTCCACCCGGGCGCACGCCCCGCTCAGTACCTTTGACAGGAAGTTACGCATGCCCGGCTCATCATCGATAACGAGTATACTGGCTCGGGCCAGGGGCTCTCCGAAACTTGATGACGGTTGCCTTGTATCCGATGCGTCTTGAGTCAATTGCACGGGCGATGCTCTCACTTGGTGATGTTGTCGAATTGTGCGACGGGGTCTTGGTCGCGGTCAGCCCGCGCTAAGCAAAGTAGGGGATCTCGGTTCATCTCATCGTTTTAGCACAAAAAATGGGCACAGTAAAAACGTCAAAACTGCACGGCGCCTGCTCACGGCTTTCATCATGCAGATCGCCACCCATCCGGTGCGGCTTGATTAATGATGCTAGCGTTTTGAACGCCGAGAATTGATCTCGGCGTAGGATAGGCGGCGCCCCTGCTCAACGCGGTCGACAAGAGTGCAATGTGTCTCGCCAGTACGGAGCAAGATCATAGCATCGCCCCGGAAAACGAGGACTATAAACGCATGAAAAGCACTGACATCACCGACTGTTTCCATGCTTTTCTGCGTCGCACACGGATAACGAAAGACGCTGTCAGGCCGAAAAAACGCGCAAGGAGTACAAGAAGTTACAGGAGCTTCTTGGTACCCGCGGCCGGACTCGAACCGGCACGGCCTTCCGGCCCAGAGATTTTAAGTCTCTTGTGTCTACCATTCCACCACGCGGGCGAGCGTTCAGGGTTCAGTTCCGAACTGAAAGCCTCAGTAAGTGCACAAGCTCTTGGAGACAATGCGCATTATCATGGCATCCTCAGCATTTCGGGTCTTTCGTGTACGCAATTCCACGAAATGGTCGAACGCGCGTCGGGTTCGGGTTTGCTCGTGCCGTTCACTTCAAATCCAGCATTCGGGAATAAAGGTCGACCGCGCTGTGATCGCACGGAGCTTTTGTAAACCACTAGGGAATTCAAAAGGCTTGGCTGGTCCTGCGAGCCTTGTGGATATCGACACAATCGGGTCGCGACCTATAACTCCTGCTCATCGTTCTCCAATTGCGGCAGCAGATGTCTCTCGTTAAGCCATGGATTTAAGTTCAGCGCAGCGCGTAAGGACAACGCAGCTTCGGCATTACGACCAAGCGCGGCATAGGTGAGAGCCTGACCCGCCAGCGCAGCAACATGACGGGGAGACAGTTCCACAGTGCGCTCCAGATCGGGTAACGCAGCTTCATAATCCTGCTTCAGAAAGTGAACGAATGCGCGCTGGTTGTACCCTTCAGCATAGTCGGGGCAGTAGGTCACGAGCGCATCCGCGGCCTTCATAGCGCCGTCATAATCATAGGATTCGCGTCGGCTCATCGCCTCATCGAGCAGCTCTTGCGACTTTGCATCCGGCGCCTCCGCCCAAAGCTCCCACATCTTGGAAGACACAGCGCGACCC
>JBCCNY010000139.1:0-7862 GCA_039025595.1 Pseudomonadota bacterium
AGCCGGGCAACAGTCTATAGTGTCGATTTCAGATCTGGAAGAGCGACTTTCAGAGGCTCGTGAGGCTGGGCGCAAATCAATTCTGCTGTTGGTGCGCAGAGCCGGTGAGCCCCGATTCGTTGCACTCCCTATCGAAGAGACGGAGACCGAGAGCGAGACCAAATAAGTTCGGTCGGTTAAGAAATTAGGAGACAGGCGTGGTCGAAAACGAGCCGCGCCTGTTTTCATTCTGGCAGCGGATAAGGGATGAGGCCGGCATCCTTGCGAAGGTATAGCGGGTGTTTCGCCGAGCCATCCTTATTCAAGCCGAAACAGCGCAGCGGCTTTTTCTGCGCGGCAAGACCCAATACCGTTTCACGAACAACAGCTTCATACCGTTTGTGCAGTTTTCCATAGGCCAGCACGATCAAATCAGCACGCGCTGCGAGACTAAGGAGAATTGGAATGTTTTCCGGGCTCCGAGCTTCTGCGGGATCCTCCGGAATATGTTTGGGTGACGTTGCGCGCCAATCCAACATGTTGCCTTTGAGATAGATATTGTAGCCCCAATCCCTTGCGAAAGTCAGTTCGCGGTGACATGTCGGATCAGAAACATCCGCATCCGCAACAGAGGGGTTCATGCCCACAAATAAGATGGTGCGCGGTGGTGCGCCCTCCTCAGACCAGTCCCTCTCCAAAGTCTGTCGATAGCGACCACAGGCGGAAAACCGGGCGTTCCCCCGCACTCCGCCAGGCAGTTTTAGCCGCACTTTACCGCCAGGATCATGCATTAGGTGCATCGGCACGGTCGGTCTGATCATTAAGAATGAAAACGCGCGACGGATGAAGCAGTCCCCCACGGTACTGACCAATTGCCACCGCACGATCGCGGCAGGCGGCCCAACATTCTTCCCCGTAGTCCAACGCCGACCCATGAACGGCGGCAGGATTTCCATGTCTCAGGCGCATCGCCCCAGCGTCATTGCATGTCAAACGGGGAAGCGAGAATAAACCTACTTCGAGCGGCCGCATCTGAGCATCCAAGCGCGCGCTTCGTGCCAGCCGATCAAGCTCATCGTAGCCCAGTGCATCTCGGTCGATGAAAGGCCCAGACCATAGCCGGTGCAGTGTCTTAACATGGCCATGGCAACCCAATGCCTCGCCAAGATCGCGGGCGATTGAGCGGACATAACCCCCTTTGCCACAAACCATATGGAGAAGGACGTGATCAGCGTCTGGACGGTCAAGTAACGTGAGCTCTTCAACCCAAAGAGGCCGCGCGGCAAGGTCAAAAGCTTCACCATCACGAGCCCGCGCGTAGGCCCTCTCTCCCGCTATCTTGACCGCAGAAAAACGCGGAGGCACTTGCTTGATGTGTCCGACAAACTCTGTAAGCGCTTCATGAATCTCGTCGTCAGATGGCCTCTGATCGCTGGTAGCGACACACACGCCCGCAGCGTCATCCGTATTTGTCGCTTGTCCAAATCTCACGACGAACCGATAGGCCTTGAGCGCGTCGGTGACGTAAGGAATGGTCTTCGTCGCCTCGCCCAATGCAATGGCCAGAACGCCGGTCGCATCTGGATCAAGTGTTCCGGCGTGACCCGCTTTGCGCGCATCAAAGGCCCAACGCACCTTGCCAACCGCGGAGGTTGACGTCACACCAGCGGGTTTGTTCACCACGACCCAGCCTGAAATATCCCGGCCCTTGCGCTTGCGCGGCATCGGTGTTGTCCGTTTCATGCGTTTTCCGAGTTGGCTTGCGTAGCTTAGGCAATGACGGCTGTCAAACGAAGCGATCGGAAGAGAGGTCACTCCGCCCCGTCTGAAACGACACCCACGATTGGTCCCATGGGAAAGCCACCATCTTGCCGATCTAGGTCGGGCGCGAACAAACGCGAGATGTTACCATCAAAGTAAAGCGCTTGCGAAAGACCCAAATGGTCGCGAAAGAACCGGGCAAAGGTATGAAAATTCAACGGTGCTTCAGAGATCACGAAAAACGCATCTCGTCCATCGGTGCTTGTCCCGACACCGTTGCGAATGAAGACGCTGTCGCTATCTTGCAGGAATCTTGGATGTAACGCGCCCTCAATCACCAGCATGGGACCCGATTGGCTGGCATAGAGGCATTCGATACCACGTCGCACAAAATCAAGGGTCTCGAATACATCGGCCCGACCGGACCGAATACAGAAAACACCATTTGGCAAGAGACCAAAGTTCCCCGGACCATCGCGCGTGACAATAGGCGACCTGACTTCTCCTTCTTCAACGAACAAACCGACCGGCGATCGATCGAGATGATACATCCCCGCGTTCATACCAAACAGCAACTGGCGACCGTCTCGCTCAAGCATTTCCGAAAGATTGTTAAAACTGCCCAGCGTTCGCCCATTATCCGGATCGTCGAGAAACAACCGTAGGCCGGGTTGCGATGCATCCACCCGACAAACCGCAAAGGATCTGTCGGCGAACGTCTGTTTGCTGCAATCTGCTGCCGCAAGTGGCTTTGTTGCGAAAAACAGGAGGCCTAGCAGGACTGCTAAGACCCGTGGACCTTTACTAATCCAGATCACGGCGCACTGACTCTTGCGACAGGATCCGGCGGGTTTCATCAAGTTGATCGAACGTCTGATCAAGTTTGAACCGCAGCTCAGGCGTGAATTTCAAATCAAGCTTCTTGCCCACGATACGCCTGATTTCACTTCGATTTCGATTTAGCAGGTCAATCAGGGACTCGCGCCCCTCGCCACCCAATGGCAGGACGTAGGCCGTTGCGATCTTCAGATCGGGCGAGGCGCGCACTTCGCCCACCGTGACCGACACTCGGTTGAGATCCGGATCGTGCACATCGCCTCTGAGCAATACGTCGGACAGCGTTCGACGCACGAGTTCTCCGACCCGCAATTGGCGTTGCGATGGGCCCGGCCCGTCATAACATTTGTTCTTTGACATACACGGCATCTAAGCGCATTGGCCGACTTTGCCAATGCCGGATGGCTACGCTATGCACGACGCCAAAAGAGGAGTGATCATGACAGAACTGCCCAGACTTGTCATAGCAGGGGCGTCGGGACGCATGGGGCAAATGCTGATCGCTGAAATCATGGCATCAGAGCGGGTTGTCCTAGCCGGCGCACTGGAACGACCGGGACATGCCTGGATTGGTCAGGATGTCGGCAAGGTCATGGGCGGCCAGCCGACTGGCATATACGTGGGAGATGATCCGCTCGAGGCCATGGCCTCGGCGCAAGCTGTGATCGACTTTACATCTCCGGACGCAACGATTGCCTATGCCGAGATAACAGCGCAAGCACGTCTGGTGCATGTGATCGGCACCACCGGTTTTTCGGCCGCGCATCTGGAAAAGATCGCGGCAGCCGCACGTCATGCAACGATCATCCGCGCTGGCAACATGAGCCTTGGCGTAAACCTGCTGACCAGACTGGTGCGTCAGGTTGCCGAAGCGCTGGATGATGATTTCGATATCGAGGTAGTTGAAACACACCATAACCAGAAGGTCGATGCGCCCTCAGGAACCGCGCTCATGCTCGGCGAGGCGGCGGCAGAGGGCCGTAAAGTTTCGCTCTCATCTGCAGCGGACCGGGCACGCGACGGCATAACGGGCATCCGGTCTCGCGGCGCGATCGGTTTTCACGCGATCCGGGGTGGCGATGTTATCGGAGAGCATGATGTGATTTTCTCAGGTCCAGGGGAAAGGTTAGTTTTGCGCCATATCGCGTCAGATCGGGCCTTGTTCGCCAAAGGGGCTCTCAAAGCAGCTCTTTGGGGGCTGGGTAGAAAACCTGGAGAGTTCGACATGCTTGATGTTCTTGGCCTTAGTTAGGCAATAAACCGCTTCATCCATCAACCGAGTGAAATTTTCACACTCGACACTGATCCACTCCGCGTTATCTCCCGTATCAGTAGAAAACCGAGGATTTTTGCGATGCGTTTCGCGGTTATGGCACTTGCGGCAGCTTTACTGGCAACTCCCGTTTCGGCGGAGCAGTTCAATAAAATTGACGAGCGTGACGATTTCGTGACGCTTATCAGAGACCAGAAACTGACACGGTTTGGTATTCGCCTGACCGTCACACCCAGTGGCAAGATTGTCGGTCGGGCCTTTGGCCGCGATGTGAGCGGCGCTTGGGAGTGGCGGGCTGGATACTTCTGCCGTGACCTCTATTGGGGTCAGCGCGATCTAGGCGCGAACTGCCAGGAGGTGAAGGTACAGGGTGAACGGATGAGGTTTACGTCTGATCGTGGAACCGGACAGTTTGCTGATCTGTACTTGCGTTAAGTTGGATGTAGAAAAACGAGCGATTCACCTGCACTAGAAGTCTATCGCAAGCCCGTCCTTCTCCCAATCTCCATACCGAACGGGTTCAGGACCATCCCGGCCGCCCAGTTCTTTCGGGAGGTTAAGAGCATCAGCGTTGCGTCGACGCTCTTCTGCTTCAGCCAAAGCACGCTTTGCCGCGTCCGGTAGTTCACGCGGCTCTTGGACCTGATCCGGCAAATCGAGCGACGTTCCCGGAAATGGCACAACATTTCCCGACGCCTCTTCGGTCGGCTCCGGTGAATTTTTATTTTCGGTCATTCGTTCTTCCTTGCAACCTGATCGCCAATATAATGGGTTGGATGCCCAAGCCAAGGATTGTAAATGACGCATCCCACATCACGCGGCGTCGCGGTTGATTTGCTGAACCAAGTCCTTGGATCAGGCCGATTACTCTCTGAACTCGACGGCGACGACATCGATCTTAAAGACACGGAACGCGCGCGCGCCTTCAGGCTCGCCAAGGAAACGTTTCGTGGTCTTGAAAGGGCTGATCGGCTTTTATCCCGACACTTGAAGAAAAAGCCACCGCTTTCAGTGATGAACATCCTTCGTTTGGGCACAGTGGAGTTGTGCCTGGGCGGTGATGCACATGGCATCGTCAGCGATCTTGTAACTCTGACAGGAGCAGATCGCAGGACGGTAAAGCTTAAGGGCCTTGTCAATGCAGTCTTACGTGCAATCGCCGATAAGGATTGCAAGTCGTGGTCGGATCTACGCGCGCCACAGCTGGGGGGATGGCTTCGTAAACCCTTGGTGAAGGCTTGGGGCAAGGGGGCCGTGAGCGAAATGGAACGTGCTCAGTTCCAGGGTGCCCCCCTCGATCTGACCGTGCCAGAGGCGTCCGCTAGCTGGGCGGAAAAACTAGATGGCAAGCTACTTCCGACAGGTTCTGTGCGAATTAAGCGAAGCGGTCAGATCTCCCAGATGGCTGGGTTCGAGGACGGTGCGTGGTGGGTCCAGGATGCCGCAGCCGCCGTTGCGGCGAAAGCACTTGCCGTTGAACGTGGGGAACGCGTGCTGGATCTATGCGCCGCGCCAGGTGGCAAAACGCTCCAACTGGCCGCGGCGGGCGCAGACGTAACCGCTGTGGATATCTCCGGCGATCGCATGGAGCGCGTCAAAGAAAACCTTGCGCGCACGAAGCTCAAGGCGACATGCGTCGTGTCCGATGCATTTGATTTCAGATCGGCGCCTTTCGAGGCAATACTGCTTGATGCGCCCTGCTCCGCAACCGGAACGATCCGCAGGCACCCGGACCTCCCGTTTGCAAAGAAAGACAGGTCTCTGGATGCCTTGCTGACCCTGCAATCGCGACTTTTGGATCATACACTGTCACTGATGTCCGCAAAGGGACGGCTGATGTACTGCACATGTTCGTTGCTTCCGGACGAAGGGGAGGCACAAATCACATCCCTTCTCACGCGCCACCCTGAGTTGTTTGTCGACAAGGATGTTTTTGACCTGCCCGGAATAGAAACGGCGTGGCGAACGCAAGAAGGCGGGTTGCGGCTGCGCCCGGATTACTGGCCGAATTTGGGCGGGATGGATGGATTTTACATGGCTTGCCTGCGGCGCCGATAAGACCTCCTTCCTCCGCGCAAAGATCAGTGTTTCGTGTTGTTTTCACTGCTGCTCAATTCTATCTCATCGCTGGAACCGCTGTTGAACTCGCGTGACTTGGCTCTCCATGATCTTTACGGTGTTGCGTGGACGCCCATGGATGCGCTGTCCTTTCGATACTTGCAGAAGAGACCATCCGCCTGACCCAATATCTAAATCGCTTTCGAAACAGATGGGCGGCGCGCAGGGCCTGTCGCACGCGTGTTGAGACGCGTCTAAAGATGCAACCCGAACCCTATAGCATCGGTAGCTTCGCCAGAGGCCGACAACTTTGTGCTGGTAACTTTGTCTTTGCGGGCCACCTCGTCCAACAAGAGGGCCGTTCCCCGTGGGATATAGAACCGCCAACACCGGGGTTCGCTGCAGAGCTGCATGGATTTGCCTGGCTGGATGATTTGGCGGCAGCGGGTGATAGTGTTGCGCGAAACTGCGCAACACTCTGGCTCTGGCAATGGTTGAAGCGCTTCGGTGATGGCTCAGGCCCGGCCTGGGAGCCTGATCTCGCTGGCCGTCGCGTCACACGTTGGGTTTTCCACGCGCCATTTGTCATGCGCGGCCAGGATGATGCGCGCAAAGCAGAATTTCTTGCAACGCTGGGACGAAATGCTCTGTATTTGAGCCAACGTTGGCATAGGGCGCCCGCTGGACTTCCGCGTCTGGAAGCCTTGAACGGCTTGATACATGCCAGCGTAGCGCTTGCTGGTCTGTCATCCTTACAGTCAGAGCGTTACATCGCCGCACTAGGACGCGAATGCGAGCGGCTGATTAACTCTGATGGAGGTCTCGCCAGTCGCAATCCCGAAGAACTTTTAGAGATTTTTGTCCTCCTGAACTGGGCCTCGCTCATCTTGTCAGAGGACAACCAGTCTCCATCGCCCTCACACTTGGCCGCGGTCGAACGAATCGCGCCTAACCTTCGCGCATTGCGGCACGCCGATGGTGGCCTGGCACGGTTCCAAGGGGGTGGGCGCGGCCTCGAAGGGCGGCTCGATGGGGCGCTGGCCACCAGCGGTATAAAGCCTAAGAAGAAAAAGGACCTGGCGATGGGGTTTGCACGTGCGAACGCCGGACGGACATCAATCATAATCGACGCCGCACCACCCCCTTCGGAAAGCGCGTCGGTCAGCGCGCATGCCTCTACGCTTGCGTTCGAGATGACCTCAGGCCGACGATCGGTCATTGTAAATTGCGGATCCGGTGCGAGCTTCGGTCCTGACTGGCGTCGGGCGGGACGCGCAACGCCGTCTCATTCGGCGCTCATTTTGAACAACCAATCCAGTAGCCAGATGGGCAGAGGCGAGCGGGGCGAAAACGAACGTCTCACTCATACACCGAGCGATGTAGAGGTACGGTTCGATCATGGCTCGGGTGGGATCACATTTGAAGGCGGGCATGACGGCTATCGGCAGCGGTTTGGTCTGACCCATAGGCGCAAGCTGGAAATGACATTCGACGGACGCGGCGTTGCCGGCGAGGACATGCTGCTGGCGCTTGATGAGGTCGACAAAAGACGGTTCGACAAAACCGCCAAACCCTTTGGCTTGCAGGGTATGCCATTTGACATTCGATTTCACCTGCATCCTGACATTGATGCCGCCATTGATATGGGCGGCAGCGCGGTATCGATGGCGCTTAAAAGCGGGGAGTTGTGGGTGTTTCGTTTCGATGGCTCGGTACGTATGTCCTTGGAGCCCAGTGTTTATCTTGAAACGAACCGCCTAACACCGAGATCGACACAACAAATTGTGCTTTCCTCATATGCAAAGGGATATGTGACTAGAACAAGATGGTCATTTGCCAAACCACAGGATTCTCCGGTAGGGATCCGCGATCTCGCCGGAACAGCACAGACGCCCGTCGCAATCGACTAAACCAGGGGACTGATTTTGAGATGACCGATCTGATCTCCGTGCGA
>JBCCNY010000140.1:0-7837 GCA_039025595.1 Pseudomonadota bacterium
CTCCCTTTCGGGCGCGCCTCGCAAAACCTCGAACAAAAAACGGCTGGTCAGATACCCGCCGTTTGTCTTTGGATGCTACAGCGCGTTACTTGCTTTTCTCTGGCATATTGGGGGAGGCTGCCTCGCCCCCATTGTCCACACCACGCTCTTCAAGAAGCGTCGTAAGCCAGTTCGGATCCATTTCAGGAACGGAGCTGAGCAACAGATCCGTGTAAGGATGATGCGGCGGCTTGAACATGTCGTCCTTGGGTCCTTGCTCTACCACTTTGCCGTATTGCATCACCACCACTTCATCCGCGATGGACCGCACTGTCGCAAGGTCATGGGTGATGAACATGTAGGCCAGTTTCAGTTCATTCTGCAGCTTGTCCAGCAAGCGCAGAATACCCTCGGCCACAAGCTGATCCAGGGCTGATGTCACCTCGTCACAGACAATGAAGGTAGGCTCGGCCGCAAGCGCACGCGCGATACCGATCCGCTGTTTCTGACCGCCGGAAAGCTCAGGCGGATATCGATTGTAGAACTTGGATGGATCAAGTTCGATCAGGTCGAGCAATTCATCCACGCGGTTCTTCAGCGCAGCGCCCGTCAGACCGGAATAGAACTGGGCCGGTCTGCCAATGATCTCAGAGATCTTCACCTTTGGGTTCAGTGCGGTATCGGCCATCTGGTAAATCATCTGGCATTGCCGCAGCTGCTCTCGAGGCCGTTTCCGGTAATCCGGTTCAAACGGCTCCCCGCGGAACAGGATCTCACCTTTAGAAGGCGGCAGAAGACCAGTGATACAGCGCGCCGTGGTCGATTTGCCCGACCCAGACTCGCCCACCACGGCGACAGTCATTCCCTCGTAGATGTCAAAGGACACATCGTCGAGAATCTTCGGACCGCCGGTATAGGCAGCATGAACGTTTTTCACCGAGATCAGCGGCACGCCATCCACCGGTCGTGACTTTTGCGGCCGGGTGAAGCTGCGCACGGCCCACAGTGATTTCGTATAATCCTCCTTGGGGTTCGAGAGCATCTCCTCTGTTGAGGCTTCTTCGACTTCATTGCCTTTCAGCAGCACTTTGATCGTGTCGGCCATCTGCGCCACAACCGCGAGGTCATGGGTGATGTAAATCGCTGCCGTATCGAACTGTTCCACGATATCGCGGATCGCAGCCAAAACCTCGATCTGCGTGGTCACATCAAGCGCCGTGGTCGGCTCGTCAAAGATGATGAGATCAGGACGACAGGACATCGCCATCGCCGTCATCGCCCGTTGAAGTTGTCCGCCCGACACCTGATGCGGGTAGCGGAAGCCGATCTCGTCAGGGTTCGGCAGACGCAACCGTTGATATAGCTCAATCGCGTCCTCCTGCGCCTCCATCCGCTTCTTGATGCGGTATTGCAAAGGCGCCTCGGTATGCTGGTCAATAAGCTTGTGCGCCGGATTGAAAGACGCCGCGGCCGATTGCGCCACATAGGCGATGCGAGAGCCGCGAAGCGCCCGCTTTTCACTTTCCGAGGCTGTGGTCAGCTCCATCCCGTCAAACTCGATCGAGCCGTCCGAAATCCGGGTGCCATCTCGGGCATACCCCATGGCCGCAGCCCCGATCGTGGACTTGCCCGCACCCGATTCTCCGATCAGACCCATCACTTCACCGCGATGCAGGTTCAGGTCGACACCTTTGATGATGTCGACCCAGGTTTCATCGGAATAGCCCTGGATCTTCAGATCGCGGATCTTCAGCAGGACTTCTTTTTTGTTCTCAGTCATGTCGGATCACTCCTTCAGGCCAGATGAGCGTTGCAACATCCAGTCGACGACGAAATTGACTGCCACGGTCAATAGCGCAATAGCCGCCGCCGGGATGAGCGGGGTGATTTCCCCAAACGAGATCAGCGTCGCATTTTCCCGCACCATGGATCCCCAGTCGGCCGTAGGTGGCTGAATGCCCAGCCCGAGGAAGCTCAGGCCTGCGATCAAAAGGAAGACAAAGCAGAATTCCAAACCGAATTCTGCCACAAGAGGCGCTGTGGAGTTTGGCAGGATCTCTCGGCGGATCAGGTACCAGTTCTTTTCGCCGCGCAGTTTTGCCGCTTCGATGTAGTCCATGACAACCACGTTGCCCGCGACCGCCCGGGTCAGACGATATACGCGAGGCGAGTAGATGATACCGACCACGAGAACCAGGATCACTTCGGAGGCATCGAAAATGGTCGTTCCGGCCGTCGCGAAGGCAACAGCACCGGCAACCACGATCGCCGCCCCTATTAACCACTGTGTTGCGCCATCCGCCGCAGCAGCGAGAAACAGCAACCCAACAACGCAGCCAAAGCCAAAGAGCAACCAAAAGCTCGTCGATGGCGCTGCAAGCGAGCCGCCGAAAATGGAGAGCATCAGGAGCGCAAAGATAAGCGACGGGATCGACATGATCACGTCGACCACGCGGCCCATGATCTGGTCGAACAACCCGCCTTTCGTCGCCGCCAGAAGTCCCGCCATTGCGCCCAGGATAAAGGCTAGGGTGGTCCCGACCAGAGCCAGAGCGACAGTATTTCTTGCACCATAGACAATCCGGCTAAAGATATCCCGACCCAACTGGTCCGCACCCAGCAGGAGATTTTCATCCGCCGGTGCGAAGGCCGAGGAGATCACCTCTGCTTCACCATAAGGGGCAATCAGAGGCGCAAAGATCCCCATCACCGCCACAGTGAAGATCACAAACATGCCGAAAGAGGCCGTCAACGGCGCGGTGCGCAGCTCCTTTGCCATCTCGTCACTCGCCAAGGCGATCAGGAACTCGCGAAAGGCGTAGGACATAGCGCCCGCTGCCGCCAGGACACAGGCCGCGATTGCCACGAAACGCAAGGCGGGCACACCGCCCACGATCCCGAGGACGAAGGAGACCAGGGTCAGCGAGAACAGCAGCAAAAAGGCCGATCGCTGGTTGAAGTAGGTCGCGGCACAACTCGCGCCCAGAATGACTGCGAAGTAATAGACTGAAAAACCCATCGATCGCTTCCTTTACTTTGGATGCCGCAAACGCGGGTTGGTGAGGATCGCGCCGACATCCGCTGCCAGATTGAGCAGGATGTAGGTGGCCGCGAAGATCAGGCAGCTGGCCTGCACGACAGGGAAATCACGTTTTGACACGGCATCGACAAGCGCTTGTCCAATCCCGGGATAAACGAACACGACCTCCACGAGCACAACGCCTGTAATCAGATAGGCGAGGTTGAGCGCCACAACGTTGATGATCGGAGCCCAGGCATTGGGCAGAGCATGTTTGACAATCACTTTCCAAGGCGGTGCCCCCTTGAGCCGCGCCATTTCGATGTAAGGCGATGCCAGAAGGTTGATAATCGCCGCTCGGGTCATCCGCATCATATGCGCCATGACCACAAGAACGAGCGTCAGGGCAGGCAGAAACGTCCGGTGAAGCAATTCGAGAAAAGTCATTCCCTCGCTCAGACTGGCGATGGCCGGGAACATGCCCCATTGCACTGCGAAGTAGAGAATCAGGATGTAGCCCAGAAAGAACTCCGGCGAGGAAATGAACGTCAGCGTGACCACGTTGGCGACCCGGTCAAAGATCGAGTTGCGCAGCAGGGCCACAAGAACACCGAGCAGGATTGAAATCGGAACCGCCAGGACGGCCGCATAAGCCGCGAGGAAGAGCGTATTGGTAAACCGCTCCCCGATCACTTCGGTCACTGGTGTCTGAGTGACGATAGAGTTCCCAAAATCCAGCGTGACAGCATTTGCAAGCCACCCGAAGTAGCGCACGATCGCAGGCTGATCGAGCCCCATTTCCTTGCGCAACGCTGCCAAATTTTCCTCGGTCGCCCCCTGGCCCAACACCGCTTGCGCGATATCGCCGGGAAGCGCTTCAACCATGAAGAAGATGATTGCGGAGATCACCAACAAGATGATCAGACCGAGACCGAGACGCTGGCCAACCAGGCGTGCGATGTCTCCCATATGTCCCTCCTGCTGTCTTGGCGGAATGGCGGTCTGACAACCGCGCCCCACACAGCATTTTTTATATTTTATTCCCGGATACACCGGTTTGGCGCGATTTACGTCAGCCCGGATAGATCTGCCGACGCCGCTTCTTCAATACTACTCTGAAGTCGCGGGAGGAATTTGCCCCGACGCAGAGAGCGCCGGGGCAGAATTTAGTATCAGGCGAACCACCAACGGCTTGCGTGACGATATCCATCCATCTGCCAGGCTGGCGAAAGCGTGCCAATGTGTTTCACATTAGCGCGGCGCCCATAGACGAAGTTGGGGAAGTACGGAATGATGGTTCCGCCATCATCACGCGCCAGCATACCCATTTCGGTATACATTTCCGCGCGCTTCACGTCGTCAAGTTCGGCCTTGGCCTGCAGGAGAAGCTCGTTGAATTTGGGGTTCTTCCAACGAGATTCATTCCAAGCCGCATCATCCTTATAGGCCAGCGTGTACATCACATCTGGCGTCGGACGTGCACCCCAGGTGACCATGCAGAACGGTTTCACCAGCCAAACATCCGACCAGTACCCATCGTTTGGTTCGCGGACAACGTTGACGGTGATCCCGGCCGCCTTGGCATGCTCGGCAAACAGGACCGCGGCATCGACCGCACCAGTCGTGATCGAGTCTGCAGTTGAGAAGTTGACTGTAAGGTCTTCCATGCCAGCCTTCTTCAGTAGTGCCTTGGCCTGATCCGGATCGTATTCGCGCTGAGGAATGGCATCCGGGAAATACGGCATCGCTGGTGAGTGGTGGAAATCATTGCCGATCGTGGCCGCTCCGAATGTGATCTTTTCGATCAGCTCTTCACGGTTGATCGACAGCTTCAGCGCGTTGCGTACATCGACATTATCAAATGGCGCGGTATCGCAGTGCATTGGCATTGTGATCGCCTGTGCGGACGCGACGGTGTCAACCTCGACATCAGGGCTACGCGCCAAAAGGGTCAGCGTCTTGTTTTCCAGCAAGCTCGCCGCATCGACATCGCCCGTCACAAGCGCCGTTTGGCGCGCATTGGGGTCGTTGATGACGAGAAACTCGCATTCGTCGAAATAGGCGCCCTCGCCGTGCCACTCGTCGTGACGCTCAAGCGAAGCACCCACGCCGAATTCAATCTCACGAGCCTTGTAGGGGCCGCAGCCGATGCCACTTTGCCAATTAGCCGTGCCGTCCTCATTGGCCGGGACGATGGTCAGGTGATAGTCGGGCATGATCCACGGCAGGTCGGCCGTTGGTGCCGACAGCTTCATGGTCACAGAGTCGCCGTTATCGACCATCTCTTCGACACCGGCCAAAAGCGCTTTCGCCGCCGAAGTCGACCCGTCACCACGGTGATGGTTCATCGAGGCAATGACGTCGTTGGCGGTGACTTTCTTGCCATCGTGGAAGGTGGCATTGGGGTTTAGTTTAAAAGTCCACTCCTTGGCATCCGGTGTTGCCGACCATTCACTGGCCACGTCACCGCCGAGCGAACCATCCGGGTTGATCATCGTCAGGAAAGCCCGGTGCGTATGCGCCATCGAGATTTCGAAGTTAGATTGATACTGACCGGGGTCATGCTGGTCAGAGGTGTTGCCGTCATGTTGCGCCATACGGTAGGTGCCGCCGCGCTGAGGTTCGGCTTTTGCGTTGGTGGTCCACAGACCGGTCGCGGCTGTGGTACTCACCCCAGCAACGCCCGCGTAGTACATAAATGAGCGACGCGAGATCTTTCCGTCACGCGCCGCGTCTGTCAGTCGATCCAACAGAACTTGGTCTTTTGCTTTGGTCATGTCTTCTCCCTGTGACATTACTATGCCGCCTGAACCGTTGAGTTCGGTTCTATCGTCGTAACAGTTGCGTCCCTTGCTCCCGTTGGGCGGCTTATTTGCGACATGAGGTTAACAAAACACGAAAAAAACCGGGCGACCAGCTTTTTGCGAAGGTCAATAATTATTTTTTGCTTTTTCAGGGGGCTAGGACTTCTAAAAGCACCGCGACCCAAAAAGAAAAAAGGAATCAGCCAGCAATTCCCCTAATCGTTGTCCAAATACGACATCGCTGACGCGCTTACTCTTGGTTTCGAGACCGACGAAGACCGTCAAAGTACTTTAATCGTTTCGCGAATTCGCGTTCAAAACCCCTCTCCACAGGAGCGTAAAATGACATCCGTTCCATACCTTCTGGGAAATAGTTCTGCCCCGAGAAACCGTCATCTTCATCATGGTCATAGGCATACCCATCGCTGTAACCTTGTTCCTTCATCAATTGGGTTGGCGCATTCAGGATGTGCTTGGGGGGCGGAGCACTGCCGGACTGGCGTGCCTCGGACATCGCCGCTTTGTAGGCGGTATAGGCAGCATTCGACTTGGGCGCGAGCGCGAGATAGAGCACCGCCTGGGCCAGAGCCAACTCGCCTTCCGGACTGCCAAGCCTTTCGTAGGTTTGCCAGGATTGCAGGCACACAGATTGAGCCTGCGGGTCGGCAAGGCCAATATCTTCCACAGCCATACGAGTGATCCGACGCGCTAGGTAGCGCGGGTCCTCTCCCCCGGCGAGCATGCGGGCGAGCCAATAAAGTGCTGCGTCCGGATCAGAACCACGAACAGATTTGTGCAGGGCCGATATGAGGTTGTAATGCGCATCTCCAGATTTGTCATACTGGCTCGCTCGACGCATCAATCTGTTTGACAAGTCTTGGCGATTGAGAGGTTCTTTGACAGACCATCCATCGATCTGTTCGATGAGGTTCAGCAGCGCTCGCCCGTCGCCATCGGCCATCTCCAAAAGGGCTTCGCGCGCCTTTCCGTCCAGCGGCAGTTCTCGGCCCAACTCACGTTCGGCTCGTTGTGCCAACTGTTCAAGATCTGAAAGCGACAGCCTCTCCAGAACCAGAACCTGTGCCCGGCTGAGCAACGCAGCGTTAAGCTCGAAGCTCGGATTCTCCGTGGTCGCACCGACTAGCAGGATTGTACCGTCCTCCATATGCGGCAGAAAACTATCCTGCTGCGCCTTGTTGAATCGGTGGATCTCGTCGACGAAAAGCAGAGTTCCTTGCCCGTTTTGACGCCGTATCCGCGCTTGATCAAAGACGCGCCTGAGGTCCTGAACCCCGCTAAAAATAGCGCTGATCTGAACAAAATGCAGGTTGGTTTCACCCGCGAGCAGGCGCGCGATTGTCGTTTTTCCGACACCGGGCGGCCCCCAGAAAATGATAGATGTCAATGTGCCGGCGGCCAACATTACACCGAGCGGTGCATCGGGTCCTATAACACCGGCCTGCCCGACGACGTTGACCAGTGTTTCGGGTCGTAACCGGTTTGCCAACGGGTTGGGTGCACCCATTTCCGGCTGAGAAGGTGTAGTTGCATATTGATCGAAAAGATCGGCCATCGAGCGCAAGCGTAAGGCCAAGAAACGACCCGCGCCACCCTGTTCCGCCCAATCATTTACTCACCTTCGGACCACCACGACGGGACAGCAACATCGCGGATTGCGTTAGATAAGGAGCATGATCATCCGCTTGTTGCAGTCAAATGAGGCGACAACACTTCTCTTTATCCCTGTACCTACCGGACAGGCGACAGGTGCTATTCGGAAAACGCGCCCCACCTGTTAGCGCAGCGATGAAGGACGATCAATGATCAGCAGTTAGGACTCGTCGTCCCCGGTCATTTCGAAGGCGTCTTCGCGCGCACGATCTGCGGCGCCCTTCGCATCGCGATCGCGGTCGATGAACTCAATGACCGCCATAGGCGCCATGTCTCCATATCGGAATCCGGCCTTCAGAACCCGAACATACCCGCCTTGGCGATCCTTGTAACGTGGACCAAGGACATCAAAGAGTTTTTCAAC
>JBCCNY010000141.1:0-7776 GCA_039025595.1 Pseudomonadota bacterium
GTCTCGGCTTTCGTCAGTTGCGCCTCGAAATCTGCCAGATTTTCTGCGATCAGGGCGTAATCTCGATTTTCCGGTCTGGTGCGCACCGCTTGCCAAAAAACCGGCACAGTGAAACCTTCGGCGACGGCGTGTTTGGCCCACTCGGCCCACATATCGACACGAGCCCGCGAAATTGGGTCACTTGGCCAGAAACTTTCTTCGCCATGCGAGGCAGCAAGATAACGCAAGATCGCAGGCGTTTCCCAAATCGATATCTCGTCGACCTTGAGCACCGGGATCTGGCGGTGCGGCGTCAACGCACAGAATTCAGGGCTATCAAGACCACCGTGCACTTCGCCGTAATCCAAGCGCTCATAGCTCAGACCTAACTCCTCAAGTCCCCAACACAGGGCCTGCACATTGGACGAGGTCGCCCGCCCATACACCACTAATTCTTGTTGCAAAGTCACTTTAGTTCTCCCGTTTAATACTCTGTATTTAATACATAAATTATCCAAAAGGCGGATCAGATACACTCTTGTGCGCGACGTGAACGGTCAATTCAATTCTCATGACAAGGAGAACGTCAGACCCATAGAGAACAATCAATCCCCGCGTCGACCGTCAAAGTTCACTAGATGCAACCGACCCGGTTCAAATACAGCAACGTGAGGCGTTGCAACATCCACATGCGCGGCGGGTGCCGATTGTCTTCGGTCTGCATGCTGCGATCTTGGCCCGTCTGCGGTTATCCGAAAAAAACCAAAAACCGGTTCTAGAAATTTCGCTAATGGTATCAATCACGCCGTTTTTCGTTGCTTCCGCCTCGTCGAGACGCTTAATCTTGCAGCATAATGTGAGGGAAAGGTGCGTTTGAGTACGAAATTGCCGCTCCAACAGGGAGCGCACCGCATCTCCTGAACATAAACAAACAATAAGACGACGACCAATCAGGGAGAACTGGATATGTCGACACTCACGGGCGGGGGAATGAACCGCCGCGGATTTCTGAAAACAACAGCAGCGACTGGTCTTGCCGCGTCTGTGCCCTTCGGCGCCAAAGCCGCGCCCAAGAAAGGCGGGCATTTGCGTGTTGGCAAAGGCCACGGTCAGACCACCGACACCTTGAACCCGGGCACCTGGGAGAACGGGTACACAAATGCCATGGGCCATGCCGTGCACGGCCGTTTGACCGAAGTGGCGCCCGACGGCTCGCTTGCCCCGGAAGTGGCCGAAAGCTGGGAAGCCAGCGCCGATGCCAAGACCTGGCGATTTAAGGTCCGTTCAGGCATGACCTTCCATTCCGGCAAGGATGTGACCCCCGAGGACGTCGTGGCCTCGCTCAATTTCCACCGTGGACCCGACAGCACGTCAGCCGCAGGTCCATTGGTCGCCCCCATCGAAAGCATGAGTGTCGATGGCGATACGGTGGTGATGGAATTGTCAGGCGGCAATGCCGACTTCCCCTTCATCCTGTCCGATTATCACCTGACCATTCACCCAGCCAAGGATGACAGCATCGACTGGCAGTCGGGCGATGGCTGCGGCAGCTACGTGCTTAAGGACGTGAATTTCGGCGTCGGCATCACGATGGAGCGCAACCCGAACCACTGGCGTGATGATGTTGCGTTTTTCGACAGCATCGAAATGCTGGCGCTCGTCGATCAGAACGCACGCACAACCGCGCTGGTCTCGGGCGATGTCGACGTGATCGACCGGGTCGACCTGAAGACCGTGGGCCTTCTGGAGCGCAACAATTCGCTCTCCATCCACTCGATCTCGGGCACACAGCACTACACATTCCCGATGCACACCAACGTCGCACCTTTCGATGACCCGAACTTCCGGCTTGCATTGAAATACGCGATCAACCGCGAAGAAATGGTCGAAAAGATCCTCTTTGGCTATGGCTCTGTCGGCAACGATATCCCGATCGGGTCGGGTCAGCTCTATTATAACAATGTGCTTGATCAGAAGACTTACGATCCGGACAAGGCGAAGTTCCACCTCAAAGAGGCCGGAATGGAGGGCATCAACATTCAGCTCTCTGCCGCCGATGCGGCCTTCGCGGGCGCGGTCGATGCTGCGGTTCTTTATCAGAACTCGGCCAAAGCAGTTGGTATCAACATCGAAGTCGTGCGCGAGCCCAATGATGGCTACTGGTCCGATGTCTGGAACACGAAGCCGTTCTGTGCGTGCTACTGGGGTGGTCGTCCGACACAGGACCAGATGTTCTCAACTGCGTATGAGTGCGGTGTGTCCTGGAACGACAGCAAGTGGTGCAACGAGCGGTTCGACGAATTGCTGGTCGCAGCCCGGGGCGAGCTTGACCCGGCAACACGCCAGGAAATGTACTTCGAGATGCAGGAGATCGTGGCGATGCAGGGCGGCGTCATCGTTCCGATGTTTGCCAACTACGTCTTTGCGACCTCGAACAAGATCGCTGTGCCGGGCCAGATGGGCTCCAACTGGGATATGGACGGCGAACGCTGGGCCGAACGTTGGTCCTTCGCGTAAAGCACGCACCTGCTCTGAAAACAAACTCCCGGGGACATCCCCGGGAGTTTTTTTGCGCCATCAACCCACGACCGCCCTGTCGCCGGAAAACGTTCTGCATGCGACGCGGCACATCACATGCAAACCCGCGAGCAAAATCGCCGTACCCATGTCAAAGACAGGGCAAGGCCGCAGCGTTTGACACGATAGTCGGACCGTTTCAGCGCCCTTGCGCTAAACTTCATGTCTTTGATTGTGAGCATCTGCTGGCCTTTGGATCACCAAGTCCCTCTGTCCGGTTTAATTGGTTTGTTTCTCGCGAAGCCCGCGTGAGGATTGAGAAAACCCAGTAGCGCACAACATGCAGCGCAGACCGGCGGTGAGGCGCTGGTGTTTCGTCATGCTTGTACCCAGCGCGGCGGCGCTTTTCTGCCAAAGCGCTTTGCTGGGCCGTCAGAACTGCGTTTGTAAATGCACCGGGTATTGTTGCGTTTTTCATGAAGTCTTCGAACATGGTCTCTCTCCTTCTGGTGCAGCGCAAGCTGCACGCCTTCAGCTGCATCCACCCTAAGGAGGTCCCGTCAGTGACGCGTGAGTGGCACCGTGAATGAGCGGCCTTCAAAGCTGGACCAAACGTTATTTCGCCGCTATTAGTCGTTAAATGACCGCTATTTCGTTCTACCGGCCTAATTATGTGCCGTTTGAGCCTGTTCGGCCCCTTCTCGCTGACCAATTCTGACGGCGCGGAGATGCCCATCGCGTCGAAGAAGGCCAAGGCGCTGCCGGCCTATCTCGCCCGTACACCGGGCAAGCCGCATAGTCTTGAGGAAATCCTGGCACTGCTCTGATCGGACCGCGAAGAGACGCAGGGCCGCGCCTCGCTGCGACAAGTCCTAACCGGGTTGCGTAAGGTCGTAGGTGAAGATCTGTTGCAGGTCGACTGCGAGAGCGTCCCACTAAATGCCGCTCGGGTTGAAGTGGCGCCAAACAATGGCGAAGAGTTCCTCGCGGGTTTGCTCTTGCCGATCTGGCCTTTGAGGCGTGGCTTAGGGATGAACGTTTACGTCTAGAGGATACACCCGCAACCGCGTCAGCGCTCGAACCCGACAAGGACAAACCATCCATAGCCGTCCTGCCCTTTGAAAACCTCTCCAACGAACCGGATCAGACCTTTTTCTCCGAGGGCAGTACCCAAGACATTATGACCGAGCTGTCTCGTTTTGATAGCGTCGCCGTGATTGCGCGGCGTGCATCGTTTCAGTTTCAGTCAAAGCAGGTTTCTACCAGGAATACCGGGCAGCAACTCAGAGCGACTTGAATCGTCGAGGGCAGCGTGCGCCAGGCGGCGCATCGTTTGCGGATCACCGTCCAATTGATCGATGCGGACAGCGAGACACAGCATTGGCCGACACGATATGATCGCGACCTCGCCGACATTTTCGAAATCCAAGACGATGTTGCCTTGAGAATCGCGTCAAACGTATCGGATCAGATTTTTGACCAAAGCGATCGCGTGGTAAGTCGAAGGTCGCAAACCGATCTGAGCGCTTATCAGCACGTTCTGAAAGGCGAATGGGTGAGCTACCACTACTATGGATCGCCCGAGGCGTTGCGGTGCTTCCCGTCTCATCAAGAACCTCTAACGTCGCAGGACCACCGCTGTCGCCCACTTGGAA
Source organism: Pseudomonadota bacterium (assembly GCA_039025595.1). Taxonomy (GTDB): domain Bacteria; phylum Pseudomonadota; class Alphaproteobacteria; order Rhodobacterales; family Rhodobacteraceae; genus Roseovarius. Next base: position 4,152 of record JBCCNY010000141.1, read on the forward strand.
ATTGAAGTCGTAGGCCAGATCCTGTGCATCGAAATACGTATCCAGCCGCATAGCGAGGCCCGAGCCACCGAAGACCGTCATGATGTCACCTGGGGCATAGCCACCGATTGGATATTCGACGGTCATATTTTGTTGTCCCGTTGAGCTACTCGACGTCCCGTCCGGATTGTCCGACGGATCCCCGTCGAGACCGCTCTGGGCCGTGAATGTATACCCCGACGTCAGGTTCGTCCCCCGCTTTGTAGGAGAAACCGACATTGCTGCCGTCGATGCGAATGACATTAGCATCGGCGCCGCTCGCATCGGTGAGGGAAAATTCGTTCTCGACAACCGAACCCGCCGGATAGGCGACACCGTCAATTGCGACGGGTTCAGAAAGCGTCTGCGCGCCGTCCTTTTCGATATGTCCGTCGTCGAAGGCGCCATCATTGTTTGAAAGGGAAACCTCTGTCGGTGAACCGCCATAGAAAAAAGTTTCGCCAATCCAACCACTTGGCGTCGTATCCGTGATCAACTGCCTTGATCAAAGCCCGCAGGCAGCGTGTATTGAGACCAGGAAAAGACACTGAACTTTTGCATAAAAGACACCCGGACTGCGAATTCGGCTTGCCTATCAATCAGATATGTCAATCGCGTTAACCACGACTGGTCTGGCCGCTCCAAACCAGGACCCGCGTCAGAAGCGGATCGTGCCCGGTTTTGTCAATCCGTTGCGTCACAGCGCGACCAGCGCTTTGGGTTGTCTTCATCGCCGCCCTTGGCAAGCGATCTTCAAACGCCAATAGAAAAAGATCTGGAAAAGCCTGAACAGTTAGCGTGGGCCGAGCCCCCACATAATTCTATAGAAGTCGTAGAAATCCGATATTGCCCATTCCATTTCGGCCAGCGGGCCGGGGCGGAACAGATGTGAATTCACGCCCGCCTGATTGTACCGGATGATCCGCTCATCATCGAGCGATGTGACATGCCAGAGCCATGTGAGATCATCGGGATTGTAGTCCACCCCTTCGACAGCGTCACCCCGCACCATCCAGACGACCTCGATATCCGTCTGCTGAACATCTCGCGGGACAAACCGGTAGCCCACGGCATGATCGGAATAGATCAACAGGTTGTTCAGCACGCCCAGTCCCACATCCGTGGCACCCCCATCAAACCCTTTGAGCGTGCCCAGAAGCGGAGCGAGAGGCGCGCCGCTGCGGCTGCCGGTCTGGTATCCCTCGTAAAGAGGGTATCGCCGATAATAGACAGAAGCGCCCGGCGCCGTATTCTCGTCCCCCTCTTCGAGCGTCTCAGTGGGCAGCCCCACCTCTGCGGCACGCGCTTTCATCGCTGGAAGCTGCGCCTCCACATGCGCCGGGGCCTTGAGCGTGTGCGAGCGGGAGTAATCCTGATGCGCCGGCGCGCAGTGATAGCATTCGAGATAGTTTTCAAGCGCCAGTTTCCAATTGGCCGGAACAGGATAAGTGGCGCTCTTGGCGACTTTGAGATCCTCAAATCCAAAGGGCGCGGTCAGGGGCGCCAGCTTGGTCAGACCATCGTCAATGTTTGGAGCCGCATCGGCATCGGCGCAGACGAGGATCATGCCCTGAAAGACACTGCATGCCGCTGAAATCAGACCCCACTGGCCTGGGTCAAAGTCGCTGCCCATCTCGCGTCCTGACCGCAGCTTACCGGATAATTCATACGTCCAGGCATGGTACGGGCAGGAAAAGACCCGCGCGTTCCCTTCGGGTTCAGTGCAAACACGCGAGCCACGGTGGCGGCAGACATTCAGATGGGCGCGCACGTTGCCGTCTCGATCGCGGCAGATGATCAGGCTTTCGGGTCCATATTCGAACAGAAAGTAATCGCCGGGTTTGGCGATCTGGCTTTCATGCCCGACCCAGATCCAGTTTCGGTTCCAGACACGCGCGATGTCGCCATCAAAGATCTCGGGCGATGTGTAGAACCCTCTTGGCAAAGCGTGACCGGGCTCGTGCTCTGCCCAAAGGCTGTCAAAAAGGCGAGGATGCACGTTCATGGCGACACTCCCTGTCACAAAGAGTCCGGACACGCGGCTTGCTTGGCGCGTCCTGTTAGCTTGACTTGATACTAGCAAATCAGGCGGGACAGCCACAATACGAGCGTATCGTCGGCCGCGCCTGCGCCGCGCCCCTGCCCTATTTCTGACGGATCTCGCGTTAATCCTGCACAAGTAATGCTCACCGGTGACCTGCCGTCGATTTAGGACCTGATACGCCTGATGCAGTTTCTGGAACACTCGTTCATCGGCCTACGCGCAGCGCGCCATGCGCTGACGCATCCAGAGCGCGACGTGACCATTACTTTGTTCCCAATGGTCCATTTGGGTGAGCCAGCATTCTACAAAACTGTCTACGAAGACGCGTCCCGGTACGATGCTGTTTTGCTCGAAGGCGTCACCTCTCGAGTGGTGCGGCGCCTGACACGCGCCTATCGATGGGCAGCGCCCGAGCGGCTCGGGTTGACCGTGCAACCCAAGTTCAAAGCGGACGCAACGCGGGTGATCCACGCCGATTTGTCCGGGTCAGACTTTGATGCGCTTTGGCGCGCTGCTCCCCGCGTGGAACGGTGGCTGTTCGAAGGTGCAGCAACATTGATCGGACTTTGGCTGCGCATCACGGCCACGCGAGACACACTGGCACGCGGGCTTTGCACGAATGATCTCTCTGAAAGAGATGATATCCTGATCTGGAGCCAACGGCGCGCGCCCATCCTGACCGCACTGAAGGATGCGCGGGACAAGGTGCTCTGCCAGAGACTTGCGGATCTGATGTCTGAACAGCCAGGGCCAGCCACAATCGCCGTCATATACGGCGCGGGCCATTTTCCGGCGCTGGTCCGATCGCTGGATGCCGACGGCTTTCGGGTGAGCCAAAGCCAATGGCTCACCGTTTTCGAACTGTAAGCAACGTTCGACGTTAGACTTCGGTCTCCGGCGCCGCGGGCGTGATCGCGCGCCGTTTCAGTACCGCCTCACGCCAACTGATGAAACTCACAGATCCTACAATAACTGTGCCGCCCAGCACGACAAAGGGATCGACTGGCTCGGCAAAGAACAAGGCTCCAACGATCACCGCCCAGACCAGTTGAAGGAAGGTCACTGGCTGCGTGACGGTCAGAGGTGCGGCACGAAACGCGAGGGTCATCGTGTAATGCCCACCCGTGGCAAGCCCGGCAACACCGGTCAGGATTATCAGCTCTCTTGTCGTGGGCGTCACCCAATCTGACAGGGCCACCGGAGCCAGCGCAATGCTGACACTGATCGATAGCATCGTGACGATCATCGCGGGGCTTGCCCTGTCGCTCAATTGCTTGGCCAGAAGATAGGAGGCGCCAAAGAAAATAGCCGTGAAGATCATCGCAAAATGGCCGGTTTCAAGTTCGCGAAATCCGGGCCGCAAAATGATAAGCGCCCCGACCAGAGCTGCAAGGATGGCAAGCAGGCGGCGCAAAGCCAGCCGCTCGCCCAGAAACAAGGCGGCACCGATGGTGATATAGATCGGACTGAGGTAGTTCATCGCCGTCACATCCGCGATAGGAATCCGCGCCATCGCGTAAAACCAAAGCCCTACCGCCACAGCATGGGCCAACCCACGCCAAC
>JBCCNY010000142.1:0-7661 GCA_039025595.1 Pseudomonadota bacterium
GCATTCTTCTTTCACCAGGTACATTTTGCCGACATCAAAGAGATTAGCCATTTCGAACTTGTTTCCCTTTATCCAGTTTACACTTGTGTATCGATCCTCGCGATGATTGCGGCTGGTTGGGGCCTTGATCGATGGGGAACGGCTCGACTGATGCCATACATGCAACTTCCGATGATTTTGGCCTTCTTGCTATTCGCAACGACCCAATCGCTCGAGCTTTTGACCTTGGGGCTTATGTTTCTTGCACTGAATACCGGTTTTCACGCGACGCTCGCCGCGGCCTTCTGGTCGGAATTCTATGGCACCGCGCATATCGGGTCTATCAAAGCGATGGCTGCTGCAATCATGGTACTTGGCAGTGCTCTGGGCCCGGGGATTACCGGACTTGGAATAGATCTCGGTGTTGGACTGGAGACACAGTACTTTTTCGTTGCCGGTTTCTTCGCTTTTGCAACAGCGATGATGGCGATCGGAATTCGTCGCGCCGCGCCTTTGCTAACGTTGCCGACGTAGATAGACGTAGTATGCCCCGCCACCTCCATGTTTGGCATGAGCTTCACTGATCTGGAGCACCGCCCGGTCGAGCGGCGCAGATCGAAGCCATTGCGGTACGGCATGGCGCAAGATCCCGCGCCGAACCGGGATCGGCCCGTCATCCGGAACGGCTTTGCCTTTACCGGTAATGACGAGAACCAATCGCTTCCCCTCGGTTTGCGCCCGGAGAATGAAACCGATCAGCGTGGGCTGCGCCTGGGCGAGGGTCATACCATGAAGATCAATGCGCGCCTCTGGCCGTAGTTTTCCGCGACGTAGTTTCCCGTAGGCTTTCTGGTCCATTTCTATGGGCAGTCGTGCGACTTCATCGCTCAATAACGATGCCGTCTTTGGTTTTTTAGGTATTGGTAAATCCGACGCTTCAATCTGAAAATTTGGAACTGGAGTGTCAGATCTTTGGAAGGTTTGGTTCATCTTTGCTGCAGAGAGCTTTTCCGGCGCGGCTCGCTGCCCTTTGAGTTTATCTGTTTTGATGCGCTCTGTGGTGCGCGCCACCTTCAGCCAAAGCTCTTGCTCTTCAGGGGTTAGTTTTCGGCGGCTCAACGCTTGTTACCCAGAAAACCCACCCATGTGTTTCGAACGACATTTAGCACTGGCAAATTCTCATCGACGTCTGTTCCAGCGCTTCGCGAGAACAACCTGAGAGCTTTTTTGTCAAAGTAACAAAAGCTCACGCGCGTTGCGCGATTATCATTCGCCGGTTGCGACAAGCCGCCAATTCGGGTCATCAGATCCCATGACACGCTCAAACGTCCACGTGTCTTTCTGGCGCTTTGGTTTGCCGGGTTCGCCCTCCAGCACCTCGCCTTCCTTGTTGCGGACAACAGATATGAGTTCACCAACGAAACGCACAGTTATCTCTGCCTGGCCACTGTCGGCGTCAAAATCTGCTTTGACGACACTGGTATCGCGGACGCCAATGAAATCTGCCTCGATCGACAACCCTTGCTCCTGCCGAGCGTCTACAACCTGAGAAAATGCCTCAAACACGTCCTCAGACAGAAACGGAGCGATCTCGTCCATGTTTCCCCGTTCAAACGCCATCAGAATCCACTCATAAGCCTGACGGGACCCTTGTATAAATTCGCCGACAGTGAAGCTGGGTTCAGCACGCTTCATACCCAGAAGCGCGTCCGCGGCTGGGCTATCCTCTCCGACGTGATCGATGATGTCGTGATCCTGTCCCCCTTCAATCACCTCAAAATCCTGACGCCGACCCGAAGATGCACCATTTGTACGTGCTTGCGGAGGGGCCTCAAAACCATCGCGAGTACCGAGAACACTTTTGAGCCGTAGGATAAGGAAAATCGCTATTCCGGCGAGCACCAAAAGCTGTAGAAGCGGAGAATTCATCATGACCTCTCGTTTCACCGGGCATGGAATCTCCCGGGGACCGTCCTTATGTAAGACGCCGGTAGGTGCAAGTCCACCATACCGCCCCGCAAATCCGGGAGAATTCCAAATGTGGCTGTTTCTAGCCTTTCTGATCGTACCTTTGATCGAAATCTCGCTGTTTATTGGGGTCGGCGGCGTCATTGGACTATGGCCGACGCTCGCAATTGTTGTTTTGACAGCCATTCTTGGCACATGGCTGGTGCGGACACAGGGTCTTGCCGCTCTGGGTCAGGTGCGCGGCTCATTCCAAAGGCTGGACGACCCAACCGAGCCTTTGGCACATGGAGCGATGATCCTTTTCTCCGGCGCGCTTTTGCTGACGCCTGGGTTTTTTACAGATGCCGTCGGTTTCGCTTTGCTCTCTCCACCCGTCAGGCGCGGCGTATTGTCCATCCTCAAACGACACCTGAAATTTCAAACTGCGCAGTACGAATCCAGTACCGGATTTACCGATGATCGGCGTCCTCGCAGCGCAAGTAAGGATACGATTGAGGGCGAGTATTCTGAGGTCGAAGAAACTCACCGAAAAAGTACCTCGAAATCCGGTTGGACCGAGCATTGAGGCTATGACAACAAACTGCTAACCGTGACTGGAAGCATAGCCAGGAGACGATGATGGCAGAAAACGAGAACGGCGCAGAACCCGCCGACGCGAACACCGCAGCTGCTGCATCGCAACCTGCGGCCCCGAAAATGAAGGTCGTGACCCAGTTTATTCGCGACATGTCATTTGAGAACGTACTCGCGCAGCGTGGTACTGGCGGCGATGTGGCGCCAGACGTGAAAGTTGCTGTAAACCTCGATGCCAAGAAACGATCCACAGAGCACCAGTACGAGGTGCTCACCAAGCTCACAATCACCTCCTCCGACAAAGGGTCAGACGCAAAGCTGTTCCTTTTAGAGCTGGAATATGTCGGCGTTTTTCATATCGAAAACGTTCCAAACGATCAGATGCACCCGTTTTTGCTAATCGAATGCCCTCGTATGGTTTTCCCCTTCGTGCGACGTATCGTAAGCGACGTGACGCGGGATGGAGGCTTTCCGCCGCTCAATCTCGAAACGATCGACTTCGTGCAGCTCTACCGAAATGAACTGCTACGACGGCAAGAGGCAGAAGCCGGGCAACAGGTCGACAGTACAGACGCGTAGCAGTCTCTACCAAAGCGCATTTGGCCCCAGATCTTTAACAAATTCCGCATGAGCTTCGCGTTCTTTGTCCGTGAGCCTGGATTTCAGCGGAGTGGGCCTTGGGGGGATTTGCCAATCTGTTTGTTCATTTTTGGCTGCCGCCGTCTGTTGTCCGCTTTCCGTAAGAACCAAATCAGGCTGACGACCTCCGATTAGTTCTAGATAAACCTCAGCTAGAATTTCGGAATCCAGTAAAGCCCCGTGGAGAGTCCGAGCCGAGTTATCGATACTAAAACGTCGGCACAGAGCATCGAGTGAGGCTGGTGACCCTGGGAAGCGTTTGCGCGCAATGTCGAGAGTATCAATGGCGACATCGGCCGGAAGGTTTGGCCGCTGAACCCAACTCAATTCTGCGTTGATGAACTTCATGTCGAATGACGCATTATGAATAACGAGCTTTGCATCTCCTAAAAAATCGACAAATTCCTCCACAATGTCAGAAAAAATGGGTTTATCGGCAAGAAACTCATCTCCAAGACCGTGAACTTCGAATGCCTCTGGCGACATGGCTCTCTGGGGATTGATGTACTGATGATAGGTCCGACCTGTCGGCACGTGGTTATGTAATTCAACCGCTCCTATTTCGACGATGCGGTCTCCTTGTGCCGGATCAAGCCCGGTTGTTTCTGTATCGAGAACAATCTCACGCATTCGCAAACTCTGTTTTTATATCACTGAGGATCCGTCTCACCTGCGCTCGGGCACTTTCGACAGTGTCTGTAGTCACAACGTAGTCCGCCTTGCGACGTTTTTCCTCATCTGCCATTTGAAAAGATAGTATTCGATCGAAATCCTCCTCACTCATACTTTGGCGCGCCATAACACGTGATTTTTGTGTCTCCGGGTTAACACTGACACAGACTGTTTTATCGAATTCATGTTCCAGGCTGTTCTCGAACAAAAGTGGAATATCGAAGACGATGATTTGATTGTCGGTGGCGGCGGCGTATTCGGCGCGATCCTGTGCAACTAGCGGATGAACAACAGCCTCGATTTTTGGTAACGCGGCCTCATCTTGCGCTATGATCTTCCGTAGTTTAGCTCTAGAAACCCTTTTATTTTCAATTGCTTGAGAAAATAGATTTTGGATTGGCAAGACGGCCGCGCCGTCCTTGTCATATAGACGATGAACAGCTTTATCAGCATCCCAGATGGCACATCCGGCTTCTTCGAACAATTCCGCTGTCGTGGATTTTCCCATCCCGATCGAACCTGTTAAACCCAGTCGTATCATCAGCGCAAAGCCGCAACGCGAGTTGCCGTATCGACGATTGGTCTCTGACCAAACCATCTCTCAAAAGCCGGGACGGCTTGATAGAGCAACATGCCCAAACCATCGACTGTTACGCATCCACGCGTCTCTGCTTGAGCCAAAAGCTGTGTTTTTAACGGAGCATAGACCAGATCATTCACAATTGTGCCCGGCCTTAATCCATCAAGGGGCACGCGGAGCGGTGGTTTTCCCATCATTCCAAGGGATGTCGTATTCACCAGCAATGTCGCATCGTCAAGGATATTGCCGGCCTGGACCCAGTCGACAACTTTTATCTTGTGTCCAAACTCGGCTTTAAGTGCCTCTGCTCTTACTCGCGTTCGATTGGTTAGACGGATTTCAGGAGAGCCAACTTCAAGGAGTGCCGTAACCACGGCCCGCGCAGCTCCGCCTGCGCCGAAAACTGCTGCCGGTCCCGCGTTCGGATTCCATTTCGGTGCATTATTGCGAAGATTTTGGATGAATCCGACACCATCGGTGTTATCCGCGTGTATTTTACCGTCTTTTCTGAAGATGAGGGTATTCGCTGCGCCAATCAGTGTCGCTCGATCTGTTACGTGATCTGCGATCTTTAAAATCGATTCCTTGTGTGGGATCGTCACATTTGCTCCCACAAACCCCATTTTTGGCAGCGTTTGGGTCACTTGAAGCAATTCGTCCGAGGTCACATCCAAAGGAATGTAGTAGCCAGCTATACCCAAAGAAGTCAGCCAATGCGTATGGATTTGCGGCGATTTTGAATGGGCAATCGGGCTTCCAATAACGCCTGCCAATGGTATTTTTTGGACGCTCATAGATTTAGAATGCCCCGATCCTCGAGGTAGTTGCAAAGATCCAGGATCGGCAGACCTAATATGGTATGGTAATCCCCATTAATGCGTGTGAATAGACTTATACCCCGATCTTCGATCATGTAACCTCCTACACAATGTTGAATTTTCTCCCATTCTTCTCGAACATAACGCTCAAGAAAAGATCGTGACAAAGAACGCATGTGCAAATCAGCGCTCTTCACGACCTGCCAGACCAGAGCAGCTTCTTCAAAAACAACCACCGCACTAATAAGTCGATGGCTTCGACCCTGCATCATCATGAGTTGAGAAACTGCGTCGGATTCAGTTTTCGGTTTCGATTGAAGTGTTCCGTCTATAACCAAAACCTGATCCGCCCCGATAACAAAGGCGCCTGGTTCTGCCTTGCTCACATGTTTTGCTTTTTTTGTGGCCAGTTCCAGCGCAACATCTATTGGGAGTGCGCGCCTCTGTCTAAGATCTTCCTTGAGAGAGTCTTCGTCTAGCGCCGCTGGTATGACAGCGGGATGAAGACCTGCTTTTTGCATCAAAGACAGACGAATTGGTGAGGCCGATGCTAAAATCAGAGCTCGGGTCATGTGGATATTCTTCTGTACATAATTTTAAGAAGTGATCGGTTTTAGGAATTGAAGATATCTCTCTAAGGGATTGCCTGATTTCAATTGAGTTCCATCCATTGATACTAGTTTTATTCATTGGTGGATAAGAACAACTTTTAGATGTGCAACATTCATAGCGTCAGACTTATCTTTTACTTTTGTCCGCTTTATCCAGTTTTCTGGTCAACTAACTTATTGTAATCATTAATATCTTTTCTGTTTTCTTTTACAATCCACAATATGGGGATCATTTTGTGTTAGTTTTCCACTGAGTACAAAACTGTGGAACAACCCTGTATCCACAATCTCGAGCGTATCTAATACAACATCATTCTTTTATTACTAATTATTTTTAATATTGGTGATTAACCAAAAACGCTACGCATTGACTTTAGTAGACAAGAATCGTACCAACATGTCGCACCCGGTTCTGGGTGTTCTTCCCCTGCAATTTCGACCGGCAACCGCCGTGTTTCAAAGGTGTTCGATGCCAAGAGATACGCTGAACCTTTCTGATCTGAAATCTAAGTCTGCGAAAGACCTGCTCGCAATGGCGGAGGATCTCGAAATCGAGAATGCCTCGACGATGCGCAAAGGCGAAATGATGTTTCAGATCCTTCGTGAACGAGCCGATGAAGGATGGACAGTCTTCGGGGATGGCGTTCTTGAGGTTCTTCAAGACGGTTTTGGGTTTCTTCGGGCGTCGGAGGCTAATTATCTGCCTGGTCCGGATGACATCTATGTTTCCCCCGATACGATAAGGAAACACTCGCTGCGGACTGGCGACACGATCGAAGGAGAGGTGCGTGCGCCTGAGGAATCGGAACGCTATTTCGCCCTGACGACGGTATCGCAGATTAACTTCACTGATCCCGATGAAGCCAGACACAAGATTGCCTTCGACAATCTCACGCCGCTTTACCCTGATGAACGCCTCACGATGGAGATAGATGATCCGACCATCAGGGATCGTTCCGCCCGTGTTATCGACTTGGTGGCTCCTATCGGAAAGGGTCAAAGATCACTGATTGTCGCCCCGCCGCGTACGGGTAAGACAGTGATTTTGCAAAATATCGCAACAAGTATCGAGCGTAATCACCCGGAATGTTATCTCATCGTCCTGCTTATCGATGAACGACCAGAAGAGGTCACCGATATGCAGCGATCTGTGAAAGGTGAGGTCGTCAGTTCTACCTTCGATGAGCCGGCATCACGGCATGTCGCTGTTGCTGAAATGGTGATCGAAAAGGCGAAGCGGCTTGTTGAGCATAAACGTGACGTTGTCATCTTGTTGGATTCCATCACCCGTCTGGGCCGGGCTTACAATACGGTCGTTCCCTCTTCGGGCAAAGTTCTGACTGGCGGCGTGGACGCTAATGCCTTGCAGCGCCCAAAGCGTTTCTTTGGTGCAGCGCGTAACATCGAAGAGGGCGGGTCATTGACGATCGTATCGACCGCCTTGATCGAGACCGGCAGCCGTATGGACGAAGTTATTTTTGAAGAATTCAAGGGAACGGGTAATTCAGAAGTCGTCTTAGATCGCAAGATCGCTGACAAGCGCGTCTTCCCGGCGATCGACATCCTGAAATCCGGTACCAGAAAAGAAGATCTGTTGATTGATAAGCTCGACCTGCAGAAAACCTATGTTCTCAGACGTATCTTGAACCCGATGGGAACGACCGATGCGATCGAGTTCCTGCTATCCAAACTTAAACAGACCAAAACGAATGCAGAGTTCTTTGATTCGATGAACACCTGACCGGGAAGGGTCTGAATCACCGAAAACTAGGCCTGATGAGACAATGGATACGATCTATGCCGTTTCGACAGCCTCGGGCC
>JBCCNY010000143.1:0-7634 GCA_039025595.1 Pseudomonadota bacterium
GATCAGCTTGCTATGATGCTGGCCGCGCCGGGGCAGTTGCACTCGGTCACCTACCTCGCGATTGATCCGCGCGCATCGGCGATGTCAGAAGAGGCCGGGGCTTATCAGATCAATCGCGGTTTGGCCGAAGAGATCTATCTGATGCAGCCTGATCTGGTCATTGCCGGCGCCTTTACAACCCGAGCAACAGTTTCGATGCTCGAACGATTGGGCGTGCCGGTTGTCTCCTTTGAGCCTGCCTATTCGCTGTCTGACGTCCGAGATCGGATCACCCAAATGGGCGCTGTTCTGGGGCGCGACGACGCGGCCGCGGAGATGATACTTGACTATGATGCAAGGCTGGCCGCGCTCCGCGAAGACGTGTCAGAACGTCCGCGTGCCGTTTTGTATTATGCCAACGGTTACACGTCGGGAGACCAGAGTCTCGCAGGTCAGATTCTGGCCACTGCGGGGTTTTCTAACATCGCGGCCGAGCAAGGTTACAATCCGGGTGATAAGCTTCCTATGGAAGTGTTGGTTATAACCGATCCCGATATCGCGATCACCTCGCGCCCCTATCCCGGCGCCTCGCGCGCCGAGGCGATCCTGGACCATCCTGCCATCATTGCGTTTCGCGAGGGAAGAGGTTCTGCAAGTATGACGGATCGTGATTGGGTCTGTGGCACGCCTTACGTGTTGCGCGCCATTGAGACTCTGTCTGAGGCGCGTCAGGATTTGACCGGAGCACAGCGTTGACTCGCCTCGCGGGGGGGCTCTCGCTCGGCGTACTCACCCTCGCGATCGCGTCCTTGCTTGTCGGACCTGCCGGGATCGGCCCGAGCGAAAGCCTGTCGGCGCTGATCCGGGGAGATGGCGGGCCGCTGACACTGGTCATGCGCGAGATACGGACACCGCGCGCGATACTTGCCATTTTGATCGGCGCAAGTCTGGGGTTGGCGGGTGCCGCGATGCAGGGCTATCTGCGCAACCCCCTCGCAGAGCCCGGCCTGATCGGTGTATCCGGTTCTGCGGCCTTTGGCGCTGTGCTGGCGATCCATACGGGTCTTGCCGCGTCTTTTGCGCTCGCCCTGCCGCTTGCTGCTCTGGTCGGCGCTCTTGGCGCGGTGGCTTTGGTGATGGCGCTCGCTGGACCGCGCGGCACCTCGCTCACATTGATCCTTGCGGGGATTGCGGTGTCGGCCCTCGCAGGCGCCTTCACCTCGCTGGTGCTCAATCTCTCACCCAACCCCTTCGCTGCGAACGAGATCGTTTTCTGGATGATGGGCTCGCTTGCAGATCGTTCGATGAACCATGTCTGGCTGGCCCTTCCTTTCATGCTCGTCGGAACCTTTTTGCTGGCGCGGTTGGGGCGGGGACTCGACGCGCTGACATTGGGCGAAGACGCGGCGCAAGCCATGGGGATCGACTTGCACCGGTTGCGCCTGATGCTGATCATTGGAACAGCCTGCGTGGTCGGGTCAGGTACGGCCGTGGCCGGCGCGATTGGGTTCGTGGGTCTTGTTGTCCCCCATATCCTGCGGCCTTTTGTCGGAGCGCAGCCCTCGCGCCTGCTCTGGGCCTCGGCGCTTGGAGGCGCCATCATGGTTCTGGCCGCTGACATCGCGGTGCGCGTGATCCTTCCGGCGCGTGATCTCAAGCTGGGTGTGTTGACTGCGCTGGTTGGCGCGCCGCTCTTTTTGCACCTGATCCTGAAGCTGAGGCAGGAGCGGATATGACCCGGCTCAACGTCTCACATCTTTCTGTCCGGCGCCGGGATCTGGATGTTCTGAGCGATGTTTCTTTTTCCGTAGATCAAGGTGAATTAATCGGCCTGATCGGCCCGAACGGGGCGGGCAAGACCACCTTGATGCGCGCAGTGCTCGGTCTTCAGGACCATGACGGGCAAAGCTCTCTGGCTGTTTTGTCGAGCCAAGATCGCGCTCGCGCCGTGGCCTGGATGCCCCAAGCGAGAGAGATTGCCTGGCCCGTTTCTGTAGAAACAGCCGTGATGCTGGGGCGCACACCGCATCTGTCCTCTATTCAGCATGCGCGCGAGACAGACCATGAAGCGGTCGACGCGGCTCTGAGCGAGATGGATTTGCAGCATTTGCGTCATCGCGCCGCCACCCAGCTATCTGGTGGGGAACAGGCTCGGGTCTTGATTGCACGCGCTCTGGCGCAACAGACGAAGTTGGTGATGGCTGACGAACCGATCGCGGGTCTTGATCCGGCGCACCAGATCAGCACGATGCAGACCTTTGCCAGAATGGCTGCGAGCGGGATCTCGTCGATTGTATCGCTTCACGATCTTGGACTTGCCGTGCGACATTGCACCCGACTGATCATGCTGGGGGATGGAAGGTTGGTGGCAGATGGTGTGCCGCAAGATGTGTTGACCGCGGACCGGCTTGCGCAGGTCTTCGGCGTAACCGCCTTTTACCAGAAGACAGAACAAGGACCGGTCTACCAATCGCTCGAGGTGACGCGATGACCTCTCTCACTTTGCATCCGCCCTGGCTGTCCTTTGATCTCGGGGAGGATATGCAGGTGCTCAGTTGGGCCATTCATCGGCCGGGATTGGTTTGGGCGACGCGCATTTTATGGCGCGAGGTCCGAAATGCCGATTTGCCGCTGGATCTGGATGTCGCGGCCTGGCTTGACTCTGAGTTGCGCGAGCGCGCGGCTGAGGATGCGGTCACATTTCTGACCTCTCGGTCGATCCAGACCTACACCACTCACGACGCGCGTGTCGGTGACGCCCATGTTTTTGCTGTCGCGACAACGGGTCTGTCCAATGCAGAACGCGTGGGTCAGCGTGTGGAACGCACAGGCCAAAGCTGGGGGACGATCAATGTCGCACTCCGAAGCTCTCAGGGCCTCTGCGAGGCCGCCTTGCTAGAGGCGATGAGCATCGCGGTTGAGGCACGAACCACCGCGATACTGGATGCGGCCGTGGCCCTGCCGAGCGGGACGGCAACAGGCACAGGTACGGATTGTGTTGCGGTTGCCGCTCCGTCTGGCACTCTACGCTACACGGGAAAGCACACAGAGACGGGTGAGGCGATCGGCCGGGCTGTCTATGGAGCGGTGCGGGACGGCGCAGATCAGTGGAAGGCCAGCATGAGGGAGACGGATAATGCTGCAACTTGAAACGGTGCTGATGGATGGCATGGCGGATCCGGATGCAGGGTGGAATATGGGCTCCTTCGGAGCAATTGCAGAGTTTCATCATGTCGCTGGAGACGCTGAGCCGCGGGCGGTAGACGATCTCATTCAGTTCTCCGACAGAGGCGCGATCCGGATCGAGACGCTGGAAAACGTTCGCCCCGTGGCGTACGAAACGCTGAGCCCGAGAACGCATCGTTGGACGCAAGCGGTGTCCCTGTGCCTGCCTGAAGATGCGGCACAGATGAACAGGCGCTCTGTTCTGACCGAAATCGGTGTTGATGCAAACGCGATCCGTCCTCAGGACTGCGATGCGGTTTTGTTCGATATGGGTCTAAATCAACGGCAAGTCGATTTTTGCATTCGAACCTCTGATCCCGCACTACTAGACACATTGCGTGCGCATGAGGGTCAGTCGCTCTTTGCGCCTGGAAATCCGGCTATGGGCGCCATTCTAGCCACGCATCCGCACAGGGTCGCTCTCACGCGGTTGGGACGGGTGGAGGTCTATCAAATGATTGGCGGGCCAGACACCGGGGGCGTGTCGCCCGAGGGGCCGCATACACATGTTCTTCCGCAACTCCTGCGCTCCAAGCGGACCCATTCGGCCAACACGCCTATTCCGGACGGGTGGGTGCCTTGCTGCGGCTTTCATCCCAAAAGCCCTGTCATGGGCCGCATGGGGGAGGATAAGGACTTCGATGTATGCGCGTTTGATGCGTTTCAAGCGCTGTTATCAGCCTGGGGTCCCAAGGAATATGCCGAGCAGAAAGCCCGTGTTTGGTCCGCTCTGGCGTCAGGTGAGGGACCTGAGATTTGGATTGAACCCGACAGCCGGGTGGCCCGCGCAGGCTTGCGCAACGCCATTCGCCAGTGGCGCCGCCAGCATGGGGATAGCGATATGCTCACCGCCTGGGCCGTTGCCTTTGACAAGGGCGAGGCAGACGCGGATCCGGAAAATCCCGGCCACTAACCTTTTTTGGTGACAGCTTTTGGACGGCGCCCGCTACTCCGCCGGCGCCGACCTCGTTCCAAAGTACCGCGAGACTGCAAAAAGCGCGGCGGCGAGCGCGAGCCCAATCAGGTCGGTGATCAGTGAGCCTGCGATCATGCAAAGCGCCGCCGCCATCAGAGCAGCGCGGATCGGCAAACCGACGGCCTTGCCCGCCCACCAGCCTTGCACCGATGACGAAAGGAAAAACACGCCCAAAATGGCCGTGGCCGCGGCTTGCGTAATCTCGAACCAGGTTCCATCCATCAAAATGGCCGAGTGGTAAAAGAACATAAACGGTACCACAAAGGCCGAGATGCCGACCTTGAAAGACGTCACCGAGGTGGCCATCGGATTGGCGCCAGAAATCCCGGCGGCCGCGTAACTGGCCAGCGCCACCGGGGGCGTGATCGCGGAGACGACGGCGAAGTAAAAGACGAAGAAATGCGCTGTCAGCGCCGGAATGCCCAGCTGGATCAGGCCGGGTGCGACGACCGAGGCCGCGACAGCATAAGCTGCCGTGGTGGGCATGCCCATGCCCAACAGGATCGCGATGCACATGGCAAAAAAGAGCGCCAGGAGCTGGTTGGTATCGGCGATGTTGAGCAGCACGGACGAGAACCGCGCGCCGACACCGGTGAGAGAGATCACGCCCACGATAATGCCCGCGCAGGCACAGACTGCGATGATCTGGATCGACATCGTCCCGGCCAGTTCAAAGGCCTTGGCAATGGTGCGCGGACCCATACGGTAAGGTGTGAGCCAGGACACGACGGCCGCTGCTGCCGTTGCCAACGTGCCCGCCCGGATCACGGAATAGCCCATGAAGAGCGCGCCGATCAGGATCAGGATCGGCAGGAACAAAAACACCTTGCGCGCCATATCGCGGAACTTCGGCAGTTCATCCTCGCGAAGCCCGCGCATGCCCAGCTTGGCGGCCTCGAAATCAACGATGAAATAGACCGACACGAAGTAAAGCACGGCCGGAATGATCGCGGCGATCGCGATCTCGGTATAGGGGATGCCCGTGATCTCGGCCATGATGAAGGCGCCCGCCCCCATGATAGGCGGCATGATCTGACCGCCGGTGGAGGCGGCGGCCTCGACAGCACCCGCGGTTTTGGGTCCGTAGCCCACGCGCTTCATCAGCGGGATGGTCAGTGATCCGGTGGCCACCACATTGCCCGCGCTGGTGCCGTTGATCATACCCATGAGACCGGAGGCGAAAATCGCAACCTTGGCGGGGCCTCCGCGCGCTCGTCCGGCCGCGGCGAAGGCGAAATTCACGAAATACTCTCCGACGTGGGAGGCCTGCAAAAACGCGGCAAAGATAATGAATAGAATAATATAGGTCGAGGATACCGCCGTTGTCGGCCCAAGGATCCCCGCATCCGAATAGACGTGGCCGAAAAACAGATGCCAACTATAGGGACGGTCAATGGCCAGAATTCCAGGCAGGGAATGCGCTGTGAACACATAAGCCAGAAACACGCCACTGATGATCACCAGTGCGAGACCCGCCACGCGACGCGTTAGCTCGAGGATCAGCGCGGTGCCCGCCGTCGCGGCAAAGGCCACGCCAATCGGCACGAAAGAGGTGCCAACAGAGTTTCTCCCGGCCGTTCCGTAGACCGGAAGCAGGTAGAGCGCCACTGCGATCCCGCATAGCGCGAGCACCAGATCAGAGGCAGAGATCGCGGACCGATCGCGGCGCTCGAACCAACTGGCGAGAATCGCGCCGCCCGTTGCAACCAAAAGCGGCATGCCATAATGCCAGAAATCCATTCCGTATTGCGCCATGTTCGATTGGGCCGAGAGCCAGACGGTCAATCCGCCCATTTCAGGAAGCTCACCCGAATTGATCATCGCCCCGATGCGCAAAGCCGTAAGGCATGCATACCCCGCGGGCAGCAGCAAGAGCAGGGTCGCCATCGTGAGTCGGGGCGTGCGGCGCATTGATCCGCCATCGCCATACCCATGGGCGGCAAACAGCATAAAGCCCAGGCCGAGCGCGCCCGCGATATGCACGATCCTGAAGTTCCACGTCTCGACCGGGAACTGGGGCAGGAAGGGCAGGTCGATGCCGGTATAGTTGGAGATCGACACCCCGTTCAGCGCCAGCATGTGAAACGCGGCATAAATGGCTGCGATGGCAGCCACGATCATCGCCAACCGTCCGTCGAAGATGCGTTGATTGCCGCTTACCGCCTCATCATCGACGCCTGACGCAGAGACAGGCCCCGACGGTTCGTCCCGATCACCTGTGGACTGCTCTGTCATGGTCTGGCCCCCCGGATTCTGGCCCGCCAAAAAGTATCGCGCGCCCGAGGGTACTCCCCGGGCGCGCGTCTAACATGTCACGCGGACAGAAAATCAGCCACCGTAAATCTCATCGGCGCTGATTTCGGCACCGGCATTTTCCATAAACCAGCGCGCGGCACCTGGATGCCAAGGCAGAACGCCTCCATTCTTGTCCCAGTTCTCCGGGACAGTAGAGCGCGCGGCGCGGTGGATATTCATCATCCGCTCGTTGTCGGACATGATAACCTCAACAACGGCATGCACGAAATTCTCTGGCAGGGAGCATCCTGCAATGGCGAAATTCCACATTGAGACGGAACGGGCATCCGCGCTCAGAGTCGTGTAGGTGTCCGCGGCAATGGCAAACTCCGCCACCGGGAAGGCCTCGAGGATCTTGGCCTGCTCTTCTCCGGTGAATTCGATGATGTTCACCTCCGTCTGCACTTCGAGCTGGCTGACGGCTGGCACCGGCACGCCGGCGGCAAAGGCGATCACGTCAATGAGACCGTCCTGCAACTGACCGCCGAGATCCGACCACGATCCGTTGCGGCGGTCGAAATTCACGCCAAGCTCTTCCATCATGCGCGGGAAATAAGTGTCAGAGGTTGATCCGGCGGGGCCGAAACCGATACGTGCCCCATCGGGGATATCCGCAATGGAGGCGATGCCCGAAGATGACAATGCCGTTACTGAAAACGGTGTCTGATACATCGGGAATATCGCGCAGGCCTCGGTCATCGGCACGCCTGGCGCAACCGGGTTCAGTCCGGCCACGGCCTCTGCCGCGGGGCCCATCGTGGTCATGCCAAACTCAACATCGCCCAGATGGACCGATGCCATGTTCTGGCCCGGGCCGCCGCTCACCTGTCCTCCACCGACAAGGCCAAGCTCTTCGGCCACAAGGTTGGCCCAGCCTGACCCATAGGCGAAATAGGTGCCGCCCTGAGAGGCGGTTGCGACGGTAAAGCTCTCCGGCCAGCCGGTGCGGTCCTCTTCCGCGAATGCGACGGTCGAACACAGCAAGCCTGCGAATGCAAAGCCCATGTGTTTCATGGTGTTTCCTCCACTGTATTGTTCATTCGTTGCGATCGATACGCACGATCATTGGGTAAGATGTGCGAAAAGACGCCCAACACAAGCCCAAATGCCCGATCTGGCGGGATTTTTACCGGTTTGGCCTGCGATTTGGAGGAGTTGA
>JBCCNY010000144.1:0-7613 GCA_039025595.1 Pseudomonadota bacterium
CGACTTTGGAAGTCGGATTCAGCGAGCGATAGGAGATGGAGTTGGATGGTGCTCTCTTGATCGGCATCTGCGATCGCTTGCGGTGAACATAAAAGGTGGTTTGGTCTATTCAAAACCGACCTGACGCGCTTGCAAGTGGCCTACCCTCTTATAGATCCGGGAAATACTCGTCCACCTCGTCGATTTGGTTCTGCAGGCGGTGGCTTCTAAGATCATGGAGGTCGCACCGGCACGCCTAATTAGACCAAAGCTGAGGCGCGTGTCGCCAGCTTCGAGTTTATCGAAGCCTGGTACAATCCCTCGCGCCGTCACTCAGCTTTGGGTTACAAATCGCCAATCAACTACGAAAGGAATGCCGCTGAAGGGCTGGAATCTCTAAGCCCATAACCGTCCAAAAAGCCGGGGGAACTCCAGAGTCTTTGAACTCCAAGTGGAAGTTCGCTTTTCGCCTTTAGCGAACGGCCTGTGTGGATGGCTCCTGGATAGCAAGGCTTTTTTGATCTGAGCTGTGCATTTGTCAGAAGCAGTCATTTGTCCGGCCTGTTTGCGCGGCTTTGACCATTGGCCCTGATGGGTTCCGCGAATCAAGTTCCTGTCAGCTTTGCGGGCTATCATACCCGCGCCATTCGGCGGGGTGTCCTGGTTCTGGCGTCTGACTTATGCACCATCATCTCGCGGGTCTTGCGAACTCGTCAGTCTATTCCTTTCAGGCTGCAACGCGTGGGCTGTAGGGTTCATTGCATGTGAGAACGGCCCAGACGATCCGGGCGGTGTTGTTGGCCATAGCGACGGTCGTCAGCCGGGCGGGTTTGCGTTCTAGCAAAGACGTTAGCCACTTGCTGGCGCGTTCCGGATCGGATCGGGTCTGCCGAACCAGTGATGTCATTCCGACGACCAGCAGCGATCGCAGATACTGATCATCCATCTTGGTGATCCGCCCTAGCTTCTCCTTCCCTCCGCTGGATTTGTTTGTGGGTGTCAGACCCAGCCAGGCAGCAAATTCCCGACCGTTTTGGAACTGATGCCCATCGCCGATGCGAGCGATGATCGCAGAGGCCGTTACGGCACCCACGCCTGGGATCGTGCGCAATAAGCGCACCCGTTGATCTTCCTTGCCGACTTGCTTCAGGCGTTCCTCGTACCAGCGGACCCGCCTATGCAGAGCCATGAGCTGTTCTGACAAATTTAAGATCACCTCATTGGCAGTGTCGGGAAGATCGAGAACTTCGCCAAGGGAGATATCCTCAGCAAAACCAATCACACTCGCCAGCCCTCTTGGGATGTAAATACCGAACTCTGCAACCAAGCCACGCAGGCCGTTAATCAACTGCGTCCTTTGACGGACCAATAGATCGCGCGTGATGCAAGGACAGCAAAGACTGCTGCTCAATTGTTTTGATGTAGACAAATCGCCCTCTCGGCGATGCAAGTATCGCCTGTCTGGTAAAACATGGTCGCCCGGGTCACAGCTTCACAAATGGCTTCGGCATCGATTGCGCCAGACTTCCCATGTTTGACATACGGCTTCGCTTATATCGGCGGGATCAAACGTACTTCATGGCCCATAGCCGTAAGTTCGCGCGCCCAGTGATGTGCGCTGCTGCAGGCTTCCATACCAATCAGGCAGGGCTCACGCTTGGCAAGGAAAGGCAGAAACTGCGCCGTCGAAAAGACTATTTGAACACAATATCTTCGTTCTCCGCGATCCCATCGACCTGGAAAACCTTCTTCGCCAGATCAAAGCCGGTTGTGGTAATTTGCATCGGGTGGCTCCTCTCATAAGCAGACCTAGACACCTGCACTATGGCGCATTGCGACGCCGGTTGGAGCAGAGGCCATCCAACCCAGCAGGTTTGACCGCTATGCAATAGCGTCGCATCCCGCATTGGATGTCCGGTCGCGGCCGTCTGCTCGAGTGTTGCAACCAAGTAGAAATGTCACTCGGTCTGCAAAGCAGAAGTGTCACCAATAGGTGCGACGGGAGCAAGGCTTAGCAGCCCGGAGACCTCAGATATCGCAGGGCTGATCAGCCTTGCGGGATTAATCGTCGGAACTATCGTAAATGTTGAAGTCGATTGTCAGACCGCGCTCGGCTAGCTTTTGCAGCGTCTCATTCGACAGACTGATACCTTCCTTGCCTTCTTCCATGAACAGGCCGCAAAAGACGTCTGCCCGGAAACGTGAGGTAAGGTCTTGCCAAATGTTTATATCGTTGGTGAGCTGATCGAGTATCTCGGATATCTGAGCATCAAAGTCTCCCGGCTCACGTCGTTCTGCCCTCAACCGCCAGCGGCCGCTTCGGGCCGTTCGTTTGTTCCCTGTGACCTGACCGACAATCTGTTCTTCCTTCCTCTCGGATTTCGTTGGCCGACAACCGAGTAGGCGGGTGAGTTCATCGGGGTCTAAGTCATCACCAAAGAACCGAAGGGAGGCGGCTGAACCGCTCAATACAGCCATGAACCGTTTTCTTGAAAATATCTCTTCATCAGCTGGCTATATTGCGAAAACTGACACTTGTCAGCCTTCGGCGGCCCGCTCTGCACGCCGTCGCTCATAATATGCTTCCATCTTTGAAGGCCGTCCTGGTGGTCGCCGCCCGGTCTTCTTGTAGCCGTTCTTAGCGCTGACGGGTTTGACCTTCGGCGGAGGTGCGGCCCTCTCTTGTTCTTCTTTGATGTGGGCCAGAACTGCGCTCAGGTGTTTGTTCTCGGTGATCGCAGCATGCGTGACACGCTGTTGATGCGGGTCGAAGATGCTGCAGGGCAGGGAAACGCCTTTGGCGCGGACTTGGATGCGCCCATCCGGCATCTCGTAGACATCCACGTCTTTGCCCACCAAGCCACGCGTCAGATCGTTCACTTCGAGTCGGATGCGTTTGCGGTCGTACTTCAGCGTCAAATCCTTAGTGACATAGCGCTTGTCGCGCAGGCAAAAGACTTCCGTGAGGCGATCTGGCTCGATGTTTAGAGCACGATGCAGGTTGTCCGGTTTGGCCGGAACCTTTGAAAACTTGGCATTGTAGCGCTCAATGAAATCCGCCAAGAACGCATTCCCATCGTCCATGTTGGAGATGCCCGCGATGCGCAGCTCTTTAACCAACCGATCTTGTAACGTGCGGTTCGCGCGTTCGAAGCGGCCTTTGGCTTGGGAAGAATTAGCGCAGATGATCTCGATGTTCAGCTCGGCCAATGCGCGACCGAATTGGGCCATGCCCTTCATGTGTTCATTAGGCTTCGGCACCCTGAACACCATGTGTTTGTCGCTGTAGAAGGCAACGGGGCGACCATGCTTCAGCAGATAGCTTTCCAGGGCTTCAAAGTAACTGAAGGTGCTCTCGGACTTCACAAAGCGCAGTTCCATCAAGGTGCTGGTAGCGTCGTCGATGAAGACCAGTAGGGAGCAGGGATCGCCCCGATCCTCGAACCAACGATGGTCAGAACCGTCGATTTGGATCAGCTCACCAAAGCACTCCCGGCGCAGACGCGGTTGGTGGAATGTCCGGCGCTGCTTGCGTGACAACCAAATGCCGTCTTCCTGCATCCATTTGCGCACCGTCTCACGCGAGACCTTGAACCCATGATGTTCGGCCAGCATCTCCGCAGCCAAAGTCGGACCGAAATCCGCATAGCTTTCCTTGATGATGCTCAGCGCATAGTCGCGCTTGGCATGATGGATGCGATTGTTCGGAGGCTTGCCGCGCGCCTTGTGCCGGATTGCCGCTGCGCCATCCTGACGGTATCGCTTCAACAACCGGAAAACCTGCCGCCGTGTCAGCTCCAGCATGTTTGCTGCATTGTCGACGCTCAGCCGTCCATCATCGACCTGCGCCAACAACTCGACACGGTTCAACTCGCGCTCGCTCATTACCACCCATCCCATGTCCGCTCACCCTCATTGATTTTTGAGGGCAGAGTGACATTCCTGAATTGCTCATGGGTGACATTTTAGCTTTGCGGCTACACTCGAGCATCGAGATTAAAAGATGTTAAGTAAATTGTAGGGTCGGCGATTCTGCTTATTTGTAGCGTTTCAATTGCTGCGCAAAAATGTCCTCCGCGAAAAAAACAACCTGATCAATGTCATCATCATCAAATTGGCTGACCAGATGTAAAAGGGTGTCTAGTCGAGGATCATGACGAAAGGCAACAAACGTCTCGAGCACCTCGGGATCGTCAAACTTTGCAGATTGCGCAATAAACTCTGAGACCACCATGACGCGATCGGTCGGCAGTCTCACCAGTATTTCAACAATCGCATCAATCCAGTCTGCTTGCAGTTTTTGTTTTTTCACATTGCCGGTCATCGGTGTATCGCTCTGCCTGCGCTAAGAATTCAAACCGTGGCCACAAAAGAAGAGCCGCTGCATGTCCGTTATAGCATCCTCAGCCTCGTCCAACAGCCAATCCCGGAATACTTTGACCTTAAGCATTCCGGCATGACCTTTAGGAAATACAACGTACCAACCGTTGCGCTTGGGATGCTTGATGCTTAGCGGTGCGATCAGACGCCCTTCTTTAATGTCGTCAGCAATATAGGCCCGGTTTGCGACAGCCACACCTATCCCCATATTCGCCGCCTGGAAAGACAACATGCAAGAATCAAAGGACATGGCACGCGCAGTTTCTATTGCATCGGGTACGCCGGCATGACGAAACCAGGAGCGCCAATTGAGATGGCAAGTGGCGGAATGAAGAAGCGTGAACTTCTTTAAATCTGCAGGGACAAGCTCCTGAGCGCGGCTTTCCGGCATTACCTTTTGAAGAAGTTGCGGAGAGAGAGCTGGAACCAAGTCTTCCTGCATCAGCAAAGTGGCATGGAGGCCGCCAAAATTTCCGTCGCCATAGCGGATAGCGAGATCCATGTCCTCACGATTAAAATCGACCGGCCGGTAGCTTTGCGCGATATGTAGGCGCACATCTGGATAGGCCTCGTCAAACTTCGCAATCCTGGGCATGAGCCAGCGTACTGCAAAGGTGGGCAAGACACTGATCTTCAAAACACTGTCGCGCACCCTGTCATTGACCTGAAGACCGGCCGCCATGATCGTGTCCAATGCCTCACGGATATGCGCGATATACTCTTCTCCTTCTTGGGTGAGAGTGACTGAGTTTTGCCGCCTTTCAAAAACAGAAAACCCCAATTGCTTTTCTGCGGTGGACACCCGCTGACTGACCGCCGAAGGCGTGATCAGACTTTCTTCCGCGGCTCGCGCAAAACTGCCCAGCCGGGCAGCGCTTTCGATCACGATAAGCGCGTTTAAGTTGAGTTGGCGAAGATAGCGCAACGGACACCTTTAGAAAATGTTGGTCTAGAGTTAGACTTGTTGACTGTACTTGACGAGAGCCACAATGCAACTTTGACGCGATAGAAATTTTTGCGGGAGTAGTCATCATGTCCCTTCGCGTCTACAACAGCGTCAGACAGAGCGTGAATCGAGAAGCGATTTTAGGCCACGAAACCTCGTGGAAAGTGTCCGACATGGGGATGATACAGTTTCGTCACGGCTATGACCCAGAGATCCTTGAGGCGATCCGGCAAAGCGCGTTAAAGCTCAAAGAAGAGCACGCCTTTCGAAAACACCTGGATTTGACGTTCATCACTGGCGCTGACCGCTTCATTCCGGAGATCAAGGATCTGATCCAAGATGAACGGCGTCTGGAGCGATTGAGCGAGTTTGCTGGAACCAAGCTGGAGCCCTATCCGCTTTCGGTCGTCGGATCTACAGTGACGTTTATGAGCCAAAGAGACGGTGCAGTTGAATGGCACTCGGATGGCGTCCCGATCACCGAACTCATACCCCTTTCCGTAAGTGACCCGATTATCGGTGGAGAGCTCGAAATCTACCAAGGCAACTGCGAAGAAGGAAAAGCCCGCGTTGAGCGCGGCGATACAATACTGGAGCATGAAATACTGCGCGTACCGCACAAGATGCACCATAGCACTCTGGGCCAATTTGTCGGCGTGCTGCACCGGACCAGACCCATCACCTATGGGGAGCGTATTACACTGGTTCTGAACTCGCGTTCGGTGGAACGCTCCTTCGTAGATGACAACCGTATGTTCTACCTTGCGGCTGACAACGACCATGACCGAGTCTTCGTCGACGAGATGGCACAGGACGTTTTCGACAACCAGCTTCCTGCCTATCGCAAGGTCAGGCACGCAGTCGAAGAAGCACCATCCAGATACAATGAAGAGCTTCAGAAGAAACGGGCAAGCTGGTGAATGCGGTCGCGCTGGCTTGTGGCGTCGGCGCGATCCTGCTTTGGTCGACCAATGCGTTCGTCGGCAAATATGCGCTCTCTGAACTTTCTGTTGCGCAGGTGCAGACCTTTCAGTTTGCCGGAGCCGCGACGACGTTCCTTGCCCTGCGTGTCGCAACGGGCGGCGGAGTTTGGACATCGGTAAAAGCTGATGCATTGGTGATTGGGTTGATCGGTCTGGTTGGGACGATGGTCTTTCAGTACCTGGCATTCTCGGTCGGGCCGATCGCAGTGGTTAATTTGTTGGCTTACGCATGGCCGCTCCTAATGGCATTTGCCGTCATCGCGATGGGATCATCCAACTCGCCACTAACTCTGCTTCTCGTGTCGATGAGCGGCTTTGTCGGCGTCGCGCTTCTCATTGGAGACACCGGCTCAACCGAAAGCGTACCTGCATCGGCGTTCGGTTATGTGTTTGCCAGCCTATCCGCCGCTTGCATGGCAACCTACTCAATCGGTGTTGCGCGGCTCAAGAGCTCGCCAGCCGACGTCTTGTTGCCTGCCTCTTTGATTGGTTTGTTCCTCACGGCAGGTTGGTGGTCTTTCACCGAAAGCAATGCGCTCTCGCCACCTACTGTCCTAGCCGCGCTTTATCTCGGTATCGGTCCCATGGGGCTCGGTTACATCCTTTGGTCCTATGCGATGCGGACTGGTTCTGTTGGCCCACTTTCAACTCTGGGCTACGCTACGCCAGTATTGTCAACGGTTTTCCTGATCGCATCCGGCGAACGCTTAACACTGCTCGCCATGTTCGGCGGCGCGATGATAGTCGCGGCTTGCGCTTTATCCGGAAAGCTGGCCGCAACGGAACCTGGCGATGCATATTCGAAATAGCGATCCGACAAAAAATGCACTGGCTCTCTGGTCCAACCATGGAGTAGTGGCCCGATTGATCGCCGCTCAAGAAGCCTACAAAGCCCTCTGTCAATGTGACCTGGAGAAGTGTTCTTACTGGCGCGATGTAATGGATGAGTTGGAAGTGATCTACGCGCGCGAGCAACCGCGCCAGTGAGGCCGTCCTTCGGAGCCATTAGTATTTCTAACTAGGTGTTCAGGACCAGCTCGTTACCATGCAGCGTTAAGCATGTGGATGAGGTCGAGTGTGTTGCAGAACCCTTCTTCGAAAAAAGCAGATGTGTTTATGGGCCAAGTTCTGCGCGAGACCCGCGTCGCAACAGCGATGACGCAACAGGAGCTCGCTGATTACGCCTGCATCTCTTTTCAGCAAATCCAGAAATACGAGGCCGGCGTCAATCGCGTGTCGGTCAGCCGATTGTTTGATTTATCAGATGCTCTTGGTGTCAAAGTCAGCGAGTTGATTACTGTAGTTGAAGACCGGTTGGAAAATTC
>JBCCNY010000145.1:0-7576 GCA_039025595.1 Pseudomonadota bacterium
AAACTCGATCAACAAGTGCCCGGTCAAAAACACTTTTTTTGTGAAAATTTTCTTCAGCGCGGTGCAGAAAAGTTGTAAATTTCTTTATATAGATGTAGCAAGAAACTGTGTCAAAGATCGTCAAGGTGCTGTTTTGGGTGCCAATTTCTGAGTATCGGCTGTGTGATCCGGCTCAAACGGAAGGACATCCTATTGTGAAAGTCAACCGATAGCGATGAAGGCGAGGGAACGATAAGATGAGCGAAGCCAGCTTGATCGGCACGCGGATCCGCCAACGCCGGGTTACGATGGGGTTAAAGCAAGCTCAATTGGCACAAGAGGCAGGTATTTCAGCTAGTTATCTCAATTTGATCGAGCATAACCGACGCCGCATCGGAGGCCGCACACTGATCCGGCTCGCCGAGGCTTTGCAGATCGATCCGGCGACTTTGCGGGAAGGGGCGCATCGATCACTTCTTGCTGCGCTGCAGCAAGCCGCCGACCAGGACGAAGCCGAAGCGGCCAGGCGACCCGGCAACGAGGTGACCCCGGAATTAGAGCGTATCGACGAATTCGCCGGCCGCTTTCCGGGATGGGCACAACTTCTCGCCGCCTCCGAGGCTAAACGGGCTGATCTTGAACGGACGGTCAGTCTGTTGACCGAACGACTGGCGAATGACCCGCAGCTTGCCGAGGCGTTGCACGAGGTTATCTCAACTGTGACTTCGATCCGGTCGGCCGCTTCCATTCTCGCCGAAACCCATGATCTGGAACCGGCCTGGCAAATGAGATTTCACCGCAACCTTAACGAAGACAGTTCGCGGCTCTCGCTGGGTGCGGAGGCGCTGGTGCGCTATCTCGAAGCCCCGCCTGAAAATGCAGCGCGCATTTTGTCCCCGGCCGACGAGGTCGATAACTTCTTCAAAGGGCAAAACTACCATATCCCCGCTCTCGAAGAGGGCGTCGATAAAGCCAGGATCGACCGGATGACGGGGGCCAGCGACCAGCTTGGTAGCGATGAGGCGCGAGAGCTCACGCGGGAGCTTTTGCACATCTGGTCGGAAGATACGCAAGCGATCCCGCAAGCCCGGCTTGGGCCAGGTCCTCCCCTGGCGATCCTTGATCCGGAAACGCTCAGCCGGACACTGGAACAGCCACTGGCGCGCATTCTGCGTCGGCTCGCGCTCTTGCCCGAAGAGCGGATAGGCCCGACAGGTTTTGTGGTAATGGACACGACGGGATCGATCCTGCTGCGTAAACCCGTTCTCGGTTTTTTGCCGCCGCGCAGTGGTGTGGGATGCGCGCTCTGGCCCTTGCGAGAGGCGCTTGCGATGCCTGGGCGGCCGTTTCAGGCGCGGTTGCGTCACGACGGCAACTCGCTGCGTGCCTATGCGGTGAGCGAGCAGATCCGACCAGCAGCCTTCAATTCACCAGGCTTGCGGCGTGCCTATATGCTGATCGTGCCCGAACTTGGCCGCGCAGGTCGATCCGGCTCTGACGCTATGGCGGAGCCGTGCCTGATCTGTGGTCAGACCTCCTGTCCGACCGCCGCTTAAGACGCGGTCGCGCGCGCACACTACTGCAGCCTAGGCCACGCAGATTTTGACAGAAAGCAGGAACTGCGAAATAGTCGAGCGGAACGCATATTTGATCGGAGGGGAGGCCGGTTGGATGAGCAAGAAAGTGCTTCTAATCGAGGACGAACAGAACATTATCGAAGCGGTGAAATTCATTCTCTCGCGCGACGGTTGGGATGTGAACACGCATTCCAACGGTCATGACGCCATCGATGCCGTGCGTCACCGAGCGCCCGATATTGTTATTCTCGATGTCATGTTGCCAGGCAAAAGCGGCTTTGACATCCTCAGTGAGATACGCTCGGATCATGCGTTGAACGGGCTACCGGTACTAATGCTGTCCGCGCGCGGGCAAGCCAAGGATATGGAAATGGCGGTCCGCGCCGGAGCGAGCCGCTATATGACAAAGCCGTTCTCTAACGCCGA
Source organism: Pseudomonadota bacterium (assembly GCA_039025595.1). Taxonomy (GTDB): domain Bacteria; phylum Pseudomonadota; class Alphaproteobacteria; order Rhodobacterales; family Rhodobacteraceae; genus Roseovarius. Next base: position 1,983 of record JBCCNY010000145.1, read on the forward strand.
AGTATTGGATGCAGTGCGCGACTTGGTTGCGTCATGAGTACGGAGCCGGCGCCTCTCTTTGTGGGTCGTCGTGATTACTATCTAAGGCGCATGGCGGATGCCGCGCGCCTTCTTCCAATCCTTGGTGTCGGATTGTTCATGTTCCCACTCTTCTGGATTGCGCCTGAAACGGTGTCCTCTGAAATCGGCGGACCAGACGATCGCTCGGTGCGCACGGTGGCGGTCATGGTTTATCTTTTCGTTGTCTGGATCGTCTTGGCTGCTGTGTCGGGGTTGATTTCGCGCAAGCTTGGGGACGAGTCCCATATGCAGCAATCGCGCGGCCTTGGAGGCGAGAGGACCGGGGGCTGAGATGGAGATTGTGAACGTTCTCGTTCTGGTCAGTCTCGGCTATGTCGCGTTTTTGTTTCTGGTCGCTTTCGCAGCGGATCGCGCCGCTCAGATGGGTCATGCGCGCTGGCTTCACTCCCCGCTCATTTATACGTTGTCGCTTTCGATCTACTGCACCGCATGGACATTTTATGGCGCGGTGGGATTTGCGGCGCGCTCCGGTCTGGAGTTCGTCACAATTTATCTCGGGCCGACGCTGGTGATGATCGGATGGTGGTGGACGCTGCGAAAGATGGTGCGCGTCGGTCGTAGCCAACGCGTGACGTCAATTGCGGATTTGCTGTCGTCGCGGTTCGGTAAATCCAACACGCTGGCAGTATTTGTAACGATTTTCGCGGTGATCGGCACGACGCCTTATATCGCCTTGCAACTGCAATCCGTGACGCTGTCCTATGCCGCTTTCGCCGAAGCGGGCCGACCTGACGGCGGACAGATCAATGAGGTGACTACCTCTTTTTGGGTCGCGGCGGGACTGGCGATTTTCACAATTCTGTTCGGCACGCGTAATCTGGATGCCAATGAACGCCATCACGGTCTGGTCATGGCCATCGCACTTGAGGCGATTGTGAAACTCTTCGCGCTTCTCGCTGTGGGTATTTTCGTGGTCTGGAGCCTTGGTGGCGGTCTGACGGAAACCTTGGCTCGGATTGATGCATCGACATTGGCAGATTTCGAGGTTCCCGGAAGTCGCTGGGTCGGTCTTACGCTGCTTTCGGCGGCGGCGTTTATGTGCCTGCCGCGTATGTTTCAGGTATTGGTTGTTGAAAATGAACACGAGGGCCACCTGCGCACCGCGTCCTGGGCATTCCCGGCATATTTGATGTTGATGAGCCTTTTCGTCGTGCCGATCGCGGCGATCGGGCTTGATCTCATGCCTGCAGGCGCCAATCCGGATATGTTTGTGCTCACCCTGCCTTTGATGGCGGGGCAGGAGGGTTTGGCCATCCTGTCCTTCTTGGGCGGGTTCAGCAGCGCCACATCAATGGTGATCGTGGCCGCGATCGCGCTGTCGACGATGGTGTCCAACCATGTGGTTATGCCGGTCTGGCTCTGGATGACCGGGGACAGCGCGGTGATGTCGGGCGATGTGCGCCAGGTGGCGTTGCGCGCGCGTCGGTTGAGCATCGCTGTGATCCTGTTTCTGGGTTATCTCTATTTCCGCCTGTCAGGTGGTGGTGCAGCCCTGGCCGCGATTGGATTGATTTCCTTTGTGGGCGTCGCGCAATTCCTGCCAGCATTGGTGGGCGGGTTGCTTTGGCGGGGGGCAAACCGACGCGGGGCACTGGCTGGGCTGGCCGTGGGCTTTGCAATCTGGGCCTTTTGCCTCTTTTTGCCTAGTTTTGGTCCGTCAGCGATCTTGCCCCAGACCGTTCTGGATCACGGAGCATGGGGCATTGGCGCGTTCAGGCCGCAGGCGCTTTTCGGCGTGACGTCGCTTGACCCGGTTGTTCATGCCTTTATGTGGAGCTTGTCGTTCAACACGCTGGTCTTCGTAACGGTGTCGCTGGTTACCTTTCCAGAACCTGCCGAGCGGTTGCAAGGCGCCCAATTTGTCAATGTTTTTGATCATTCGGCTCCAACCAGTCGCGGCTGGTCGGCCGGCATGGCGCAAAGCGAAGATCTTTTGATCATGGCGCAGCGGATCATGGGCGCAAGAGAGGCCCAAGCGTTGTTTTCAGCTGCGGCGCGCGACCAGGCTCTGGCAGGAAACCTCCCCGAGACGACGCCCGATTTCCTTGCCCGGCTGGAACGCGCGCTTGCGGGGTCGGTAGGCGCGGCCACGGCGCATGCGATGATCAGTCAGATCGTCGGGCGGGCCGTGGTGTCCGTGCAGGATCTTATGGCTGTGGCCGATGAAACCGCGCAGATCATGGAATATTCCAGCCGTCTGGAGGCCAAGACCGAGGAGCAGGAGCGCACCGCGCGTCAATTGCGTCAGGCCAACGACAAACTGACCCAGATTTCAGTGCAAAAAGACGCATTTCTGAGCCAGATCAGCCACGAATTACGTACGCCTATGACGTCGATACGCGCGTTTTCCGAAATCCTCCGCGAAGGTGGTTTGTCAAAGGACGAATCGGCGAAGTATGCGACAATCATCCACGATGAAGCGATCCGTTTGACGCGGCTTTTGGATGATCTTTTGGACCTCAGCGTCTTGGAGAATGCGCAGATCGTTCTCAATCTCCAACAGGGTCAACTGTACGAGTTGCTGGACCGAGCGATTGCAGCGGCGGGGCTTGCGGATGGTCGCTTCAAAGTCACTCGTGACACGGCGCGCGAACAGATCGAGCTTTACACCGATCTCGACCGGCTGTCCCAGGTCTTCATCAACGTGATAGCGAATTCAGGGAAATACTGCGATGTCTCTGATCCACGCCTGTCGATCGATGTCAGCTCCGACGCCGAAGGGCGCATCCTCGTGGATTTCAACGATAACGGCCCCGGTATCCCGGCCGACAAACAGGCGACGATCTTCGAAAAGTTTGCCCGGGTCAGCGAGACGAAAGCTGGGGGGGCAGGGCTTGGGTTAGCCATTTGCCGAGAGATCATGACCCGATTGGGCGGTGGCATAGCCTATATGCCCGGTCAGTCAGGAGCCTCCTTTAGGGTCACCATCCCCGCGGCAGAACCAGTTTCGGTCCGAGCCGCCCAGTAGCTCACCCAGTAGCCCAAGATCTGCCGCGTCACCCGCAACCTCTCTCTAGGCGATTTTTACTTTTCAACCGCTTAGTAACCTTATTGCGCCAAAAAATGCGCCAAGCATATCCAAGATCAGGGTTGGAGGCGATGGGCACCCGCAAATGAGCCAGGCGGCCGCATATTCAGTGATCCATCGCAAGGCCAAAGTAGCCCGCGATGAATTTGATGCGCGAGAAATGTCGCCGGCGAAGGCGTTGCGCTTGTCGATGGCAAAAACGGCCGAGACACTTTTTCATCTGGCCCTCGTCGTTCGCACGGTCGAGCAGGTCACTGTCTCGCTTCCGCAGATGGAGGCGAGCCTTGGCGAGGGTGGACTATTGATCGTTCTGGACGAACCCGATGGGTTACGTGGTGCCGTCAAACTTGACCACGCTTTTGTAACGGCGCTGATAGAGGTTCAGTTGATCGGCCAACTGCGCGACAAAACACCCGAGCCGCGGCCCTTTACCCATACAGACGCCGCCATAACGCAACCTTTGATCAACGAGGTACTGGGGCTTTTTCACCAGATTCTGGCGGAGGATAGCATTGAAAGTGGGGTTGATTCGCTTCGCTTTGGCGACATGGTGGAGGATGCGCGTACATTGGTTCTAGGACTCGAAGCACCCGACTTTGAGCTCTACCGCCTAAATGTTGATCTCGGCCCGGGCAAACGCACGGGGCAGATGGAGCTCTACCTGCCGCATCGTCCGATTATTCCCAATGATACAGAGGCGGGTGATATGGGCGGACTGGCCCAGAAACTGGAAAAGGCGGCCATGAACGCGCCGGTGACGCTTGATGCGGCGCTGACCCGTATGCGTTTGCCGCTCAGCGACGTGCTCAAATGGACACCCGGTACAACTCTCGTGATCGACCATGGCGTTCTTGGCGATGGCGTGTTGCTTGGGGCGAAAGAGCATGAAGTGGCCCGCTTCAAGCTAGGGCAGTTCGAGGGGTTTCGTGCGGTGCAGCTTGTTTCGGAGGCTGTTCCCGACGACGGGTCTGAAGGTCAGTCTCATGCAGCCCAGATAGCCGATGAAGTTGGGCAAGCAGCCCAGCTTGCGCCTCCAAGTGATATAGAAAGCGCAGGACTTGATTTGGGAGATACAGATAGTTTTGCGATGTCAGACCATGGATCGTTAGAACTGGATGACGAAACGACCGGGTCCCCGGAAGACGCGGATTGGCCAGCATTGGACGGTCTCGATAGCGTGACAGACGATCTGGATTCAATGTTGCTGGACGTACCAGACAGTGATCCGTCAGCGGAACCGATGCTGGACGACGCTGGTGATGACAGTGGCGATGATGGGGATTTTGCCCCTTTGCCGATGATGATGGTCGCCGATATTGATCTAGAGGAATAGCGCCAAAGGCAATTTTCGTTTGGCCTTGCAGAGGTAGGGTGGACACAAAGTTGGGCTTGCGGAGCGCGGTCCAAAAACTCGCAGACTACCGAATAGCACTCAAAGTAAACGGCTTCTTGCGGAAGAAGTCCCATCTAGCTCGGAACCGAGACAGCCCTTGCGCAAAGATACCGTTGAGCACCTTGGCTGTGGGTAAAGCCATGTTTCGATACATCGCTCTGATACTCGATTTGGCATTTTCGATACCGTGCGCGGTTTGTCTCGGCACGAAAAGCCGGTGCTTACGACATCGATGGCTTGGGTTCATTTCGAGCGCTACCCTGGGGATGAGGCCACGCAGATCAATTGTCAGGCGGGAACAAATGATCGTTGTTTGGGCAATTTTACGAAAAGAGATGCACCAATCATCAATTTGCGTGGGTCATGCGAGTGATTCGTGGTAAGGTTGAGTACGGGAGACGGCCGTCTGATGCTTGCAGATCATTGTGATGCGCTCAGCACAACGGCTGATTAAGGAGAGCATGATGAATCCGTGTGTTGATGAAATGCACAGACTGCATCGGCAAATTCTGTCGATGGAGGAGGACAAGCGCCACCGGTTACAGCCACAATTGGGCACTGTTATTGCCCGCATGAAACAATCCGGCGTGATGGTGCCCAATGACATTGCCCAATTGAATAACGCGCTGATGGATGAGGCGATTGAGGCACAATTTGACAATTTGCCGGTCTGATCTGCGCTAAGATCTATCGTTCCGTTGCACTTGCAGCCCGATTTGCGCTTAGTTGTGGGCAAATATCTGGTGGGACGTGTTGGGGCGAAACGGCGTGTTAGATATAGCAAGCGATGTCGAAAACGGGATCGCACTCATCCGTTTGATGCGGCCCGGAGAGAATGCGCTCACACCGCAAGCGAGAGCTGCGATAATGCGATCGTTGTCGGAGGCTGAAGACGACCCAAAGATAGATGGTATCGTTCTGTCCGGCACAGGCGCGACCTTTTCCAGCGGCCTGCCTCTGCGCGAATACGATCAAACAATTGCGGCGCCCACTGTGCGTGATCTTACGCTGGCCATCGAAAATCACTCAAAGCCGGTGGTAGTGGCCTTGAATGGGGCCGCTTTCGAAGCCGGGTTTGAAATTGCCTTGGCC
>JBCCNY010000146.1:0-7551 GCA_039025595.1 Pseudomonadota bacterium
AGAGGTCGGTCACCGGTTCAGTACTGGGACGTTGTCCACGTTCAGCAAAAAGGGCGCGCGATCCTTGAGCCGCAGAGGGCCAAACTTGGGATTTCATCGTCAAGTGCGATGATTTGAAACCACAAGTCTCGACTAAGGCACGACGCTCAAGTCTCAAATAGGCCTTTGAAAACACAGCGGAATAGCGTCTGATGGCGACGTGAGCGTTTTAAAGGCATATAGTTTATCTTGGCGCAACAAGGCGGCTTTTGTACCGGTGTTTGTAACCGTCCGTCTGCTTTCATTCGCCGTTATAGCACCCGTCATCGCAGGACTTGTTCAAATTGCCGTTTCCTTGTCAGGACAGGCGGCTCTGACAGATCAGGATATTGCAGGTTTTATACTATCGCCCGTTGGGTTCCCTGTCTTTTTGCTGATAGCTGGCATTAGTCTCATTGGGTCCATTTTCGGCACTGCCGTGATGACCCTTTACCTGCAGAGTTCAGAGACGAGCAATCTTGGCGCCTTGAGATATGCCCTGTTTGCTTTGGCGCGACGACTTCCCAGTCTTCTTCGCTTCGCTGTGGAACTGATAGTGCGCGTTCTGATCATCATCATGCCCTTTGCTGTGCTCGGCGCCGCCGTCGCTATGTGGCTTCTTGGAGATTATGACATCAACTACTACCTTTCAGCGAAGCCTCGCGAGTTCACCCTGGCTGTCGCAATTGGCGGCTTGCTTGGCTTGATTAGCATTGTCATTTTGATCTCAAGGCTTTTGAACTGGGCGGTCGCCTTGCACTTGGTGCTCTTTGGGGAATTAGGCGCGCGTGCGGCCTTTGCGGAGAGTATCTCCGCGATGCAAGGCAAGAGGGCCGCCCTGCTTCGCGATTTGATGATCTGGGTATTAGTCCGGCTTTGTCTGGCGGCGGCATTGGCCGCTTTAATGAGCGTGCTTCTGAGCGTCGCGCCCGTGGTTTCAGGCGACAGCCTCAGGTTAGGCCTCAGTCTTACGTCAGGCTTGGCCTTGGTCTGGGCTGTTGGAGCTCTGATCTTGGGGGCTGTATCTACCGGCGCGCTGGCAAAGATTTTGCTTCATCGATACTCAGATGAGGTACCAAACCGGATTCAGGACATGCAAGAAAAAGGTCAGCAAGTACTGCCGATCTCGCTTGTCTTAGGCGCAGGCTCGATCATCGGACTCGGCGCCCTGTCGGCCTTCCTGATTTCACCCGAACTCCAGACAAGAACCGACGTCGAGATCATTGCGCATCGCGGGTCTTCCGGGTCGCATCCGGAAAATACGCTGTCCGCTATAAGGGCCGCCGTCGACGAAGGGGCCGACTGGGTGGAAATCGACGTTCAAGAAACGGCAGATGGCACCGTCGTTGTAATGCACGACAGTGATTTCATGAAACTGTCTGGTGTGGACCTGAAAATCTGGGACGCGCAAGTTAGTGATCTGGACAGCATCGATATCGGATCATGGTTCGACACCCGTTTTGCGGAGGAACGTGTTCCAACGCTAGCGGAGGCTCTTGAGGCAGTTCGTAATTATCCATCCAAATTGCTCATTGAACTCAAATACTACGGGCATGATGTCGAACTAGAAAAGCGCACAGCACAAATCGTAGAAGATGCCGGAATGACCGACCAGGTCGCGCTGATGTCGCTTAAGTACCCGGCTGTACAAAAGATGAAAGCGCTACGTCCAGATTGGTCGGTGGGCGTTCTGGCTGCTACAGCGATTGGCGACCTCGCTGCACTAGAGGCAGATTTCGTTGCTGTGAACTCTAATCTCGCGAATGCGCGATTTATCAAGCGCATTCAGGACTCTGGTAAAAAACTTTTGGTTTGGACGATCAATGACCCGGTCGATATGTCCGCGATGATGTCCATGGGGGTTGATGGTATTATCACGGACGAACCTGTTACAGCGAGGGAAGTCTTGGCGCTCCGTTCCTCTATGACGGGCGCGGAGCGCATGCTTCTGGTTTTGCTGGAACACTTGGGGATTGGTGGAATAGACTTCAACAACAGGCCATAACAAGTGCCTCAAGACGGGGCTGTTTGAGACGAGACCTGATTCACGCAAAAAGACGCATCCACTGCGACGGTATCCTATTTCAGCGGTCGTCAAAGAGTCAGACGGGCGACCAAGGCATGAAATGACGCTTGCAAAAAATGTGTTTGCGAGATGATCCAAAGTTCAGCCGTCTCTGGAAGAACAGTCCGGTTTCGCGCGAGACATAGGCGGCATTTCTTGATCTGGTTTGGTCTGCGAAAACAAGCGTGCCGTGCAGGCGCTAGACCTGCTCGCAGCCGTGTTCGATTTAGTCTCAGCTTGACAGCGGCTCTCTGCTACGAAGCTCTCTTTCCTTGAGATCCGTAATATCGATATGGATACCGACCATTCGCAAAGGCGCGCCATCCTCTGCCCATTCGATCACGCGACCCCGACACAACACCCACACCGTTTTGCCCGTTTGATGCTGATAACGTACTTCCTGGTCAAAGGGGTGCTTACCCTTGGTTGCAACGTGTTGTTCGAAGTTGCCAAGTGTGACTTTGAGATCGTCGGGATCGATGATTGTCTGCCAACTTTCAGGTCTGTTCTCCATCTCATGCACTTCATAGCCGAGCATACTTTTGAACCTTGGGCTCAAATACTCTTCGTTTGTCGCTAGGTTCCAGTCCCAGTATCCGGCAAGCTCTGAATCAAGTAATCCTTCCAACCTGTCTCGCTCACGCAAGACTTGCTCTTTGAGCTGATGTGTAGCGGTCACGTCTATGATTGTGATTGCAATGCCGCCTGGATCACTCGGGCGCGCCACGTCAAAGGGGCGCACACGCAACAACACCCAAGTTCCGTCATCAAGCTTGATCTCCCTCTCCGTTGGCGCACCACCATCAATCAATTCATTGATATCGGACAGGAAGCGCGCATGATCATCGATTTCCAGTCGCGATGAAAAACTTGAAAGAGGGCGACCAATATCTGATGGTTTTAAATCTATAAACTTACAGACTGCCGTGTTAAATCGTCGAATACCCAAATTCTCATCAAGAAAAATAATTGCAAAGTCGCTTGTGTTCAGAAGGTTTTCAATATCTGCCTTCGCGGTTTCAAGTAGTATAATTTTATCAGCGTTTTCCGCGTTCACCGTATGAAGTTCTTCATTAATACTTTGCATTTCTTCATTATTGGATTGAAGTTCTTCATTGGAAACCGTCAGCTCCTCGTTCGCAGCCTGAAGTTCTTCATTGGAAATACCCAAATCCTCAGTCGTAACACTCAGCATCGCTTGAAGTGACTCCACTTCATTTTCAAGCTTAGCCAGTGTCGCGTGATCAAATTCACTTCCTTCCTGCGCCGTACCATTTAGCAAGGGAACTTGTCGTGTGTCGGTTTTTCTTATGAAAAGTGAAAAGGCAACGGGTTGGGTTTCCCATTCGATACGGTGGCAAAAAACATCTACCTGCTCAATCCGATCTGAAAAGGCACATTTCACATTCAGAGCATTGGCGTGACCTTCTGCACCCGCTTGACGGGTCAAAATTGAAATTGTGCTTTTCAAACGGTCATGCACAAGATCAAGAGCATTGGCAGAAAACGCCTGATCTGGAAGCTTAACGTACTCTCGGTAGTTGCCTACCGTCTCAAGTATATTACCAACTTCGTCGAGGATCAAAATGCAGCCATCTATATCGGTAAGAGCTGCTTCGAAAATAGGGCCTAAGGCGGCGCTATTGGACCTTTGTGTTTCTCGTGTCGCTAACCGACGCATGCGTGGCATTGAGAAACTTGCATTATGACCAATCTCTGAACTACGGATCATCCCGCGTTGAACGGATCTGCAGTTACTGTAAAGACGAGCTGAGGACACTTCCGCTTGAAACTTTGAATTTTGGTTTGTGACATTCTCGGCAGCTCCCAGAAACAAAAATCCCTCACTTCTCAATGAAAAGGAGAAAAGCGACATGACTTTTTTTTGCATATCAGGGCTGAGATAAATCAAAAGATTGCGGCAGATTATGAGATCGGTGTCGATATAGGGCGGCTCTTGCAGCACGTTGTGCACGCTGAAGATCACCTTGTTTCGAATTGCGCTGCTGATCTGGAACGTGCCACTTTTGGGAACAATCGTGTCCGAGGTTCTGTATTCTGGCGGAATTTCTTCTAGAATAGATGAAGGATAAATCCCGTCTTTTGCGGCACGAATTGCATCTTCGTTCACGTCGCTGGCAAAAATTCTAAAGTCTCGCTCAATGCCATTAACACGTCTGTAGGTTTCCAATAGAAAAGCGGTTGTATAGGCTTCTTCCCCAGTAGAACATCCAACAGACCATATCTTCACTGGTTCCGTGCTTTCGGTAACGCCAAAGATGCGGGGAAAGGCTTCGTCCCTTAGAACGAGCCATGCTGGCAAGTCTCTGAAAAAGTTCGTGACGCCGATGAGAAATTCTCGATGCAAGATCTCGATTTCCTGCGGGTTTCTATCCACAAATTTCAAGTATTCCTTTAGCTTACGGCAGTGATTCAAAACAACGCGACGGGCTATACGTCGACGCAGTGTTGGTTTTTTATATTGGGCGAAATCAATTGAAGCGCGTTCACTGATTTTTCCAATCAACGCGTCGAAGTCGGACTCTCCATTTGCGAAGATTTCGTCTATGTTGAAAACGCCGTCTTCGCGTAAATCGATAAATCGATTTAACTCCGGCACCATTGCATCTGGAGGCACAACCACATCGACGAGATTTGTCGCGATGGCCGCGATCGGCATACCGTCAAACGCAGCGGTGGCTGGCTCCTGAACCAAGACGAAGCCGTCCCGATCCTTAATCGCTCTCAAACCCCGGCTTCCATCCGTACCGGTGCCAGACAAGACAATTCCAATCGCCCTGTTACCAACGCCATCAGCCAGTGATTGAAAGAAAACATCTATTGGCAGGTTCAGTTGCGGGCGCGGCATTGGCTGGATCAGTGAAAAACGTAGACCAGTATGCTCAAAGTTGCCATCACGGTCGATGATCGGCCGCGTGTCGTCTGAAGTCCCCTGAATTACTACGTTGGTGCTCGGCGGAATGAGGTAGATGTGCTTAGGGGCTACTGGCATATCGTCTGTGACTTCGACGATTGCCATTCCTGTTTCTCGAGCAAGAATCTCCTTCATCAGGGATTTGTGATCCGGTGAAATGTGCTGGATGATCACAAAGCTATGCATAAAAGTGCCGTCAGCGTGTGCGACCAGTTGCTTTATAGCATCCAGACCACCTGCAGATGCACCAACACCAATGATGTAAAAGCTCTGATCCACCTTCCCTAACGAGCGGCGGGGCTCTGAGCTGTGTTCGAAACGTTTCGCTTCGAGATCTGAATTCCCTGTTTTCATGCTCACGTCGTTTCCCGCTTCGTGAAAATGAACACTGTCTTAACGCGCGTTCTCCGCATCGACACACCCCTACATCAGTGTTATCTTATTCTATCTAAGGTTGTCATTAGTTTGTTTGATTTCAATCTTTACGGTTTTTAATACAACCTATACACGAATGATTTCTTTACCAATTATTAAATTTAAGGTTTTAGACATTTTGTTAACGTTTCGAGAAAGTCGACTAAAATGCCTCAAAGTCCGATCGCGGATACAATAGTTGATCAAAATTTCCCTTATATTTCAGTCTGGTTCTCAAGATTAGTGAACGATTCCAGGTTGAGCGATTGGTCTGTTGCTCGTATATCCATCGCAACAGAGACGGTGCATCACGACCTTCGGTTCACGGACGGGCGCCACGCGAAAGATCTGCTGGCAACTCAATTCCTATCTCTCATGGATACGTACCTTCCTGAAGGCACTTCACCTATCGTTCTTACAGCCAATGATTGTATTCTGGAAATGCCGTCCGGGATCATGAAAGGTCTGCGTGTCACAGGACAGGATGTTCGAAATGGCGTCCAACGCGTTCTTGTCACCTTCCGTTTCTTTTTGGGATCCATGAGCGCATTGTTTCAGCCAGGAAAGGCGCCGAGCGTTCTGAGCGAAGTCGAATGTGCTTTATCTACCCGTACAATCAACGACATCATTCTGCCGGCATTATCACTTGCCGTAACGGAGCCGTGCGCCGCCGCAAAGCAATTTCCAGGAGCTCAGGAACAGTTAAGGGCCAGCTGGGAAAAGCTATCCGAGGCTCAAGCAGAGATTGCGTTTTATTGCGATCTGATTTCCCGTTTCGTCAATGCGCGAGATTCACGATCCGTAGCCATGATCGACAACCGCCACTCGCTGTCTCGGGAAAGAGAGACAAATGTCATTGAACGCATCGAACACTAATCTCGTCTGTCCGACAACTTTGACGCTCTGATGTAAGAGCACTAACTCACCAAGCGGTCCAACAGAAACCGGGCGCGCTTTGCGGCCTAATCCAACTCGCTGGCGATCTTGCGTCATGGGTGCTGTATGATCCAAAGATGCTTCGTTCCAAGGCATGCGCATTTCAATCCCCAACAAAAAGACGGCGAAGTTCGCCGCCCTTTGTAGCCAAGAACTCAATGGATCAACCGCCGAAATCGTCCAACATGATGTCTTCGCGATCAACACCTAGGTCCAACAACATGTTGATAACCGACTGGTTCATGATCGGAGGACCGCACAAGTAGTATTCGCAATCCTCGGGCGCCGGATGTTCTTTGAGGTATTCGTCATAAAGAACATTGTGAATAAAGCCGGTGTATCCTTTCCACTCATCTTCCGGTAATGCGTCAGACAAGGCACAATGCCAGTTGAAGTTGGAGAACTTTTCATCCAACTCGTCAAAATCCTCGACAAAAAACATCTCGCGCTTGGACCGGGCTCCGTACCAGAAGGTTATCTTGCGGTCTTTATTCTCAAGGCGTTTCAGCTGGTCAAAAATGTGACTGCGCATCGGCGCCATTCCTGCACCGCCACCGATGAAAACCATCTCCTTCTGAGTGTCACGAGCAAAAAACTCCCCGAAAGGTCCAGAGATCGTAACCTTGTCGCCAGGGTTCAAGCTAAAAATGTAAGACGACATCTTACCCGGTGGTATTCCCTCCGTTCCGGGCGGGGGCGAAGCCACCCGAACGTTGAGCATGATCATGCCCTTCTCTTCAGGGTAGTTCGCCATGGAATAAGCGCGTTCAATGGGCTCATCGACCTTGGATTCATACTGCCAAAGATTGAACTTGTCCCAATCCTCGCGATACTCCTCCTGAATATCGTAATCTGCGTATTTGACATGGTGCGCAGGAGCTTCGATCTGGATGTATCCACCAGCGCGGAAATTGACGTCTTCGCCCTGTGGTAAGTCGAGCACGAGCGCTTTGATGAATGTCGCCACATTCTCGTTGGATCGGACGGTGCATTCCCATTTTTTGACGCCGAAGACCTCTTCAGGCACTTCGATTTCCATGTCCTGCTTCACCGCGACCTGGCACGACAACCTGTCACCGCATGACGCCTCGCGTTTGGTGATATGGCTTTCCTCCGTGGGAAGAATGGACCCGCCCCCCGAGTGAATTTTCACCCGACATTGTGCGCATGTGCCACCGCCACC
>JBCCNY010000147.1:0-7497 GCA_039025595.1 Pseudomonadota bacterium
AGCCACAAGACAGCCGTTTTCATGCGCAAGATCGGCATTTTGAAACCTGTGATGACCAAGGCCATTTTTGACGAGCTGACACCGTCCGAGTTTTACCGCCTGTACCGCGCGCGCCGTGATCTCAGGTGGTGGAAGAATGCGGTGGCCGGTTACTTCATGGAAAAGGGTCGCAATGAACTCGCCAATGCCTTTGGCGTGGCTTTCCGCAAACGGCTGCGCCGGATCGAACGACAGCGGGTTGCCGCTGAAGATGAGGACGAAGGTTTTACCGATCCGGAAGCAAACAATGATCTGACCGATGTGGATGAAGAGCCCGCTCAAGATGAGACGCGCCAAACCTCAGGCGTGCAGCTTGAGGCGCCGAAGCCTGTGATCGTTCCTCATGTCAATCGCCCAATGGGCGAACGCGGCAATGATCGTTGCGCGATCGTGACCACGATGAAAAATGAAGGGCCCTTTATGCTTGAATGGGTCGCTTACAATCGCAGCATCGGGTTCACGGATTTTCTGATCTACACAAACGATTGCGACGATGGTACCGACCTGATCGCTTCGCGGCTGGAAGAGCTTGGCGTCGCGCACCACGTGGAAAACCGTTTTAAATCAGGCGCTAGCCCGCAGCGGGTCGCATTGCGGCGGGCTTTGCAACATCCCGTGTATCAACACTCCGATTGGATCATGTGCGCGGATTGTGACGAGTTTCTCAATATTCGAACCGGCGACGGATGCCTTCCTGATCTCTTCGAAGCTGTCGGGGAGGCGGATGCGATTTCGATCTGCTGGAAGCTCTTCGGTTGCGGAGATCAGATCAAATACGAAGACCGGTTTGTCCATGAGAATTTCGTTTGGAGCGCACCTGAGGATTTTCGTGAGAGATATCGTGGTCTTGGGCTCAAGACGCTTTTGCGCCCGTCCGTTGAAATTCGTAAAATTGGCGTTCACCGCCCCAAGTTCTATGATCAGCCAGAGGGTTTTTTATGGAAAGATGCTGGTGGCCAGGCTCTCCCGGGGAAGTATTTCGAGCAAGGCTGGTCAGCATATGGCGGCTTTGACCACTCTTTTGCGCGTTTGCATCATTATGCTGTGCGATCCGCAGAGAGCTTTCTTGTCAAACGGGACCGTGGACGAACGAACCATATCGATCGCGATCAAGGTATCGCTTACTGGGCAGATATGAACATAAACCTCGAGGAGGATACCAGCCTCGTTTCGGGCAAACACGAAACAAAGTCTGAATTTAACGCGTTGCTTGAAGATCCGGAATTGGCTCGTTTGCATGCCGAGGCTTGTGCTTGGCATCGCGCCAAAATCGCGGCACTAAGGTCCAATCCGGAGTGGGCGGCGCTTTTTGAGAAACTTCAGGGGATCAATCGCCCAGGTGAAGACTTGGTGGATCGCGGCGCGCTTGCGGACGCGGCTGCTGCGGAATGAAAAGCGGGTCTAAAGTGGTCCTGCATGGCGGTTTTCATAAAACCGCTACCAGCCACATTCAGGCAATTCTGGGGCGCAACTCTAAGCGTTTGTTACGTGAAGGAGTGTTTTACGTAAATCACCGCAATACTCGCAAAAGACTTACCATTCCCATTCAATGCAACGTCTACAACGCGTTGGGAATGGATTGGGATCCCAAGATATCCGATGCTGAATTGCACGCTCTCACAGCGAATTTCTTTGGTGAACTGTATTCGACTGGTGCACGGCGTATAATTCTGTCCGATGAAAATATGGCAGGGCATTGTGGTCACTGCGTTAAACGCGGTGTTCTTTATCGCTGGCGCCGTAAACTGCTAGAGGTTTTCGCCGCTCAGTTCCCCGCTGGTGTTCATGAGGTTCATTTGGGTATCCGCAACTACGCAGACTTTTTCGCTTCCGCATATGTGGAGTATCTCCGCTCCGTGCGTGGCCAGTGGTTTGTCGACGAGCGTGCCATGCGGCGACAGGTTATTGAGAACATGCCGAACTGGCACAACGTACTGCAATCTGTGGTGACACTTTTTCCCGGCGCTCGCATTGTTGTCTGGCGCTATGAAGACTTCGCCCAGCTAGATCAGCGCATACTTTCCAACCTTGCCGGGCCCGATGTCGATGTGTCGATCTTCAAGCCTCCGAAGTACAGCAATAAACGCCCTACAGCCAGTGGGCGAGCGGTGGATGAATTGCTCCAACTCATCCACCGTCATGGAGCGGACGTTGCTTTGCCTCAGCGCGTTGCCTTGCAAGAACAGTTCCCACGCGGCGAGATTTTCGGCAGTTATGACCCCTGGGCGCAAGAAGAACGAACCCACCTGACGCGAATTTACGCGCGCGATGTCGCGGCAATTCGCGAAAACCCGCAGATCGAGTTGCTCGATCCAAATGCGCTCGGACACTGCTAGGAGCTAAGGTCAAGCCTGAATGGAGCGGGATTACGAAATCGGAATGCTATGGGTTGACGGACCCCTCAGCTTTGTTGAGGTGCTGTGCGCTCAGTCCTTTCTGGATGCGGGTCATCATGTCAAACTGTATCACTACGGCGAGGTGCAGAACGTACCTAGCGGTGTTCAGCTCATCCATGGGAATGAAATTCTTCGCATTGACCGTTTTATCGAGCACGGTCGAACGGGTAGTCTTGCTCTGTTCTCCGACGTTTTCCGCTATCACCTATTGAGCCAGCAGGACCGTATGATCTGGGCGGATCTTGACGCCTACTGTGTCAGACCATTTGAGACAGAGACCGGCCATTTTTTTGGCTGGGAGTCGAACCACCAGATTAATGGCGGTGTTCTGGGCTTACCTCGTGACAGCGAGGCGCTTGGCCACTTGCTGGCCATGACCGAGGATGAATTCGGCATTCCAGAATGGTTTCCAGCAGAGGAGCAAAAAAGACTGGCGCGATTGCGGGACGAAGGTAACCCTGTGCATGTTGGCGAGATGAAATGGGGTGTCTGGGGCCCGCAAGCGGTGACGCATTATCTCCACAAAACAGGAGAGGCGAAATACGCGTTTCAAGTTGAGGGCCTTTATCCGGTTGGTTTCCAACACAGGCGACTGCTTACACGCAAACGCGGACGTCAATGGGTCGAGCAGATGATAACCAAGGATACTTATTCGGTGCATTTTTACGGGCGTCGGGTGCGGGAGTTTCTATCGAATATCGGGGGGCGGCCTGAAAAAAATAGCTGGATGAGCGCCGCTCTTGACCGCCACAAAATCGACTGCGCCGCCGCGCCGGTCTTCTCCAGAGCAGATAAAGAGGTGGAAAAGAGATCTATGCAATTGGAACCTACGAAAGCGTCCTTTGAAGAAAACCTGACTGATCTGGCTGATCGTTTCGGATCTGATAAAGGATCAAAGAAGCACAGGTACACAGAACTCTATCATATGCTCTTTCACGCCTATCGGCAGCAGAAGTTCAGTTTTCTGGAAATGGGGCTTCTTATCGGAGGTCCTGAGCAGGGCAATCATCCTGATCGTGAAACGACTGATGCGCCTTCGATACGGATGTGGCTCGAGTATTTTCCCAATGCGAAAATTCATGGTTTGGACGTATCAGATTTTTCATGGTTCAAACATGATCGCTTCGCGTTCCATCGCTGCGACATGGGAGAGCGTGAAAACATCAAAACGGCTTTTGCCGAGATCGATCCTGTTCCGGAGATTGTATTGGACGATGCCAGTCATGCCAGCCACCATCAACAGTTTGCTTTCCTTGAGATTTTTCCCAAGCTGCCTTCCGGCGCGCTCTACGTGATCGAAGATCTAAGGTGGCAGCCAAATGCTATGGAGCTTGAGAACTTCACGAAAACCGCCCACTTGTTTCGTGGCTGGCTTAACGACCGTGTCTTTGCGCACAAGGACGCTGCTCTTGCCGAAGAATTCAATGCCATGTCTCACATGATATCGGGATGTATCATTGAACCTGTCCGTTTCATGAAAGGACGCAAAGACCAGGTGCTTGTTGTGCACAAGTGTTGACTAACCGATTTGTCTTTGTTGTTTTTTGGCCCGGTTTTTGGCCGCGATTTCACGTGACATCGGCACGTTGAGAAGGTCAGGCCGGGCGTGCCTGATTATCTGTCTATATAGCCTTTGCCGAAGACGCCGAACCGGATGTACGGCCATGCAGGCTTTGAAGACCTCGCGATTGCACGCTGGCGCTACATAGAACACATGGTTCACACTGAGGAGTGCTGGCTGTCCATTGGGCAGGAAGTTCTCGATATAGCTGGCATCGTGAAGACGGCTTTGCAGGCACCTCGGCAAGGATGCAGCCCAAGCTTGCATCTGGTCGTACCGCGCTTCGGCTTGGGCCTCTGTTACGACGCTGATCTGGCATCGCTGAACGGCATGCTCGATATCATCAGGCCTGGGGATGCGTCCTGGTCGTGGCCAAAAACGCGCAGTCGCCAGTTCCAACATGTTGCCCCGCATCCAGAGAGAGTCCTTGGGGATCCACTCGAGCGCGCCGCGCGCGATGTGATCGTTGAGTGTTCCGCAGAAACCGGTAGACAGATCGTGGCGCAGCGCGGCACGCACCTGTTCTGTCTCATGACGAAACGAGCCTTTCCTGCCGTCCGGCGGTTCGACGACGTGCACGGGTCTTTCAAGTTTCGCACCGATTTTGGTGGCCGATTTTGCATCCAGGGACGTGGCCCAGTTCATAGCATGCGAATGAAGTGCAATGTTTTCATGCAACCCATCCTTTGCCGCCGCGGCGATGAGCATTCGCGAGTCAAATCCGCCGGACAAGGCGAAATGAACCGGGCCCGTCTTGGCGAGTGCATTTGTAACCTTTGCCAGTTGCGCCGCAATGATCTTGGCGGCTTCGGCCGGTCCCAGAGCGCCGATTTCATCTGCAGACCGTGGCCAGATCCGCGACGTCTCAAATGTTTCCAGCGAAAGTCGATGATTTGAAACAAGACGCGCGACGCGCGCGTCTGATGTCTGATCGAAGCAGAAACCGCCGCTCGAACTTCCACGCTCGGAACTACCAAGATACAATGCTCGTGGATCATATCCTACGATACTGCTTACGTCATACTGCGGCGTCGGAACCAACTCGTCCTCGATCGCAAGTAATACAGAACTGGCGATACATTTTGCTTCTCTGTTGTAAACGAGCGGATATGAACAGGCGGGATCACCGTAAGCATACGGTCTCCCACAATGGCTGAGTATTAGCGCAAAACGGCCCGCCCATGACAAAAGCAATCGTTCTGCGTGATCCAGAAATTCTGGCGTCGCGGCAACGCAAGGCAGACGCACTGCATCTTCGAGCAGCACACCTTTTTCATTGACAGCTCGACCAAGACAAAAACCCACCAGATTGCCTGCGTTGTCTTCGATGCGGCTGACCGGGAGAGCTGGGCAATGGCTTAACTGCCATTGGCCCAAGTCCTTGGTAAGATAGCCGTTCGGAACGTGTTGCGATGCTTTGCGAAAAACGAATTGCAATCGGAAGGTGTCCGAAAAGGCGAACCCGTGGATGTCGCACAGCGTTTCCGCGGCCGTTGCGCACGTGTTTGGCTTTATCGTTTGACTGCTCAATGAAAGGAGTGCGCCTGTATATGTGTGATGCCGTGTATTGTTGAAACGCTAGCATGGCACATGGGCTTGCTCAATTGCGACAGTGGAAATGCGCCGAAGCAGTCCGGAAGGCTCTACTCCTCGTGATACCAGTGTGTTGTTTCTGCTTGTGGATCAATAGGTATCATTCGCCAAGTATATGTTGGATTCCACTATTTCAAACTAAAAGGGCGGTCCGAAAACCGCCCTTTTAGTCATTCAGCACCGTTTACTTGGGCAGGATTACCCCGTCTATGACGTGGATGACGCCATTCGAGGTTTCGATATCTGCGGAAACCACGTTTGCGCCATCGACAGTGACGCCGTCGGTCGTGCCAATCGTGACTTCGCTGCCTTGAACGGTGGCTGCGGTCAGACCGTCGCTGAGATCCGTCGACATCACTTTGCCTGGTACGACATGGTAGGTGAGGATTGCCGTTAGTTGGTCCTTGTTTTCAGGCTTGAGGAGCTCTTCGACCGTACCTGCCGGCAGCGCAGCAAAGGCTTCGTCGGTCGGCGCGAAGACCGTAAAAGGGCCTTCGCCTTTGAGCGTGTCAACTAGACCAGCGGCTTGGACGGCTGCCACAAGTGTCCCAAAGCTGCCAGCCTCTACCGCCGTGTCAACGATGTCTTTCTTTGCACCAGCGAAGGCGCTTGTTCCAGCAACGATCGCTGCGGCGGTGAGGGCAATATATGTTCTGCGAAGCATGTGTGTTCTCCATTTGATATTAGGGCGATACCCGCGTGGGATATCTGCACACGTTACGAGCCTGGCAAGATATTGGTTCAATCGCGATGTCGAATTTTGCTGGTTGACGAACGTCCAAGCCCCGCTAAGCGCAGTCGGTTTTGGGTTTCCAATAACAATTAAGTGAAAATTATCGAATTCTGAGACGTTTTGCCGATGGAAGGTTACGACCAAAGCACTTTGACGTGAGCGAACTTGTTTGGCACAGCGCATATCATTTCTAAGTAAGGTCTGATGACTACTCAAACTGGAGCACGGCATGGCGCATCGCTGGCGAAACAAACTCACCGACAAAGACGTAACCGACGAGGCCGTCTATATGAACCGTCGCGCGCTGCTGGCGGGCGGTGTTGCGGGGCTTGGTTTGGCGTTGTCAGGACAGAGCGCTCGCGCCTCGGAGTTGGAGCCGACCAGTTGGGAAGACATTACAAGCTACAACAATTATTATGAGTTTGGGGTCAACAAAAGCGATCCTGCCAAGCATGCGCATCGATTGACGACTGCGCCATGGAGCGTGCGAATTGACGGGCTGGTAGAGCGCCCCGGCGATTACGCGTTCGACGATATCATGTCCAAAATGACGCTTGAAGAGCGCCTTTACCGGTTCCGTTGCGTTGAAGCATGGTCGATGGTCGTGCCATGGAACGGTTTTGAGTTGGCCGATTTGCTGGAACTGGCCGGTGTGAAGAGCGAAGCGAAATACATCGCCTTTGAAACCGTGCTGCGACCGGATGAAATGACGGGTGTCCGATTTCCGGTGCTCGACTGGCCATACGTCGAGGGTCTGCGCATGGATGAGGCGATGCACCCTCTGACGATCATGGCCACCGGCATCTACGGCCGGGACATCCCAAACCAGAACGGCGCGCCGCTTCGGTTGGTTGTACCTTGGAAATACGGATTCAAGTCCATTAAGTCGATCGTGCGTATTACAGCGACGGATACAGAGCCTCCGACCAGCTGGAACAAGTCTGCGCCGCAGGAATATGGCTTCTATAGCAATGTGAATCCGAGGGTGGATCATCCGAGATGGTCGCAAGCCACGGAACGCGTTCTGGGTACAGGCCTCTTCGCAAAACGCCAGGACACTCTGATGTTCAACGGGTATGCCGACGAAGTCGAACCGCTTTACGCGGATATGGATCTGGCGAAATTCTACTGATGGGTTGGAGCGGCCAGATCAATCGACGCCTTGCGCGCATTCC